>JAMOUF010000035.1 GCA_027068245.1 Campylobacterales bacterium
TATTTTGCAAAGGAGTATCCTGTAAAAAAACTTTACGAGATTTTACAAAGAAACGATTTTTCTGATTTCGACCCCTCTTTTTTGTATTTCGCGAAAAAAGCCAGATACTCCAAAAATCTGCCCAAAGTCGTAAAGAAGCTCTACTATAAAGAGCGCCTGACCCCTGTTTTGAACCTGCTTTACGAATCTGGCCTAATCACGGCCTTTGCGCCGCCATTTAAAAAGGTGCTGTTTATGCCGCAGTTTGATGGTTATCACAAATACCCCGTCGTGATACACTCCATAAAGTGCGTCGAAGCGTTGGAAAACATCAAAGACAGATTCATCGAAGAGATATACAAAGAGCTGAGCCAGGATGAGAAGGCCCTTTTGAAAATGGTGACGCTGCTGCATGATAGCGGCAAAGGGCGGAGGCAGCGCCACCATGATGTGGGTGCCAAACTTTTTAAGAGTTACGCCCAAAAGCTTGGATTTGGCAGTGAGCTTATACAGATTGGCGAAACCCTTATAAAACACCACACCGATATGACGGATACGGCCTACAACAAAGATATATACAACGAAAAGACCATATACAGCTTTTTGGCACCGCTAAAAGAGAAGAAGATACTCGATATGCTCTATATACTCACATATGCCGACGTAAACGGGGTGGGAAGGGATGTATACACACCTTACAACGCCCAGTTGCTTAGAACCCTCTATACCCTCTCCCTGGAGGCTTTGGAAAAAAAAGAGATTTTGGACGAGACCAAAAAGAGACTGAAAAAAGAGAGCGCTTTGAAAAAGAGCAAAGTATTTCAGGAACTGCCAAGAGTGCTGCAAAAAAAGATACTCTCCATAGAGTCCAACCTCTTTTTCATAAAACACTCCATAAACGAGATTATAGAGATATCCAAAATAGCCTTCGATATCGAGCAGTTCAGCTATAAAATAGAGAACGATGAGTTCCTAACGATAAAAATCATCAGAAAAATTCCTCTCAATCTGGGATTTTTGCTTGGCAAACTCTCATTTTTGGATATCGCCTCGATGGGGGTTTTCAAACTTTTCGACGATATAAAGTACTTCAAGATAGAGTTTAGCCAGAAAGTCTCTTCCCAGGATTTGGATTTTATAAAGGGTATAATCGAGGAGTCATTCAATATGGAGGCTAAAATTAATCTGAAAAAACCGATAATAAGGCCGGATGAGGTGAAACTCGACTGCGAACATTCCAAAAGTTACGCCCAGCTCGTCATAAACGCCAAAGACCAAAAAGGGCTTTTGGCGTATATCGCCAAGGTGTTCGACGAATTTGGCGTCGATATCGCCACTGCAAAGATTCACAGTATGAAAAACCGGGTAAACGACCTCTTTTTGATAGAGAAAAAAGATGATTTTTGTAAAAAAATAGATACAATTTTAAAAAAATTAGTTGGAGAGTGATGTGTGTGGAATAGTGGGATATCTCGGCGGTAAAAGAGATATAAAGGATTTTTTGCTAAAAGGGCTAAAAGAGCTGGAATACAGAGGCTATGACAGCGCCGGCATCGCCGTGCTTCAAAACGGCGAGCTGAAAATCTGCAAAGCGGTAGGCAAACTTAAAAATCTGGAAGAGAAGTGCAAAAACGTAAAGACCGAGGGGTTTGGTGCCGGTATAGGACACACCAGATGGGCCACCCACGGCAAACCCACGGAGCTTAACGCCCATCCACACCTGGGGGAGTTCAGCTATGTGGTCCATAACGGCATTATAGAGAATTTCAAGGAGATTAAAGAGGAGCTGGAAGCACCCTTCGTATCCCAGACGGATACGGAGGTGATAGTCCATCTTTTTGAAAAAAACCTCCAACAGGGCCTAAAACCCTTCGAGGCTTTCAAAGCTACGATAGAAAAACTCAAAGGCTCATATGCCATACTGCTGATTACAAAGGCTATGCCAGATACGGTATTTTACGCCAAAAAAGGCTCTCCGCTGATTATTGGAAGAGCCGAGGAGGAGATATTTTTCGCATCATCCGACGCTCCGCTTATAGGTTACGCCAAAGAGGTCCACTATCTGGATGACGGCGAGTTTGGGTATGTGGACAAAGAGGAGATATCGAATTGGAAAGAGAGAGAAAAAAAGGAACCCCTCTTCCAGCCCCTGACGCTTAACAAGGAGTTCGCGCAAAAAGGGGGTTTTAGGTTTTTTATGGAAAAGGAGATTTACGAGCAAAGCGATGTGATAACCCAGACGCTGATGGGGCGGGCAAAAGATGAGGCGATAGAGTTTGAAGAGCTTGAGCACGGGTTTTTCGAAGATATACAAAACATTAAAATCTGTGCCTGCGGCACCAGCTACCATGCGGGTCTTACGGGGGCGTATCTGCTGGAGAGGCTGGCAAAGATTCCCTGCAGCGTGGAGATTGCCAGCGAGTTTAGATACAAAGAACCTCTGTTGAGCGACAAAACGCTCTTTATCGTCATAAGTCAGTCCGGAGAGACGGCGGATACCCTGGAGGCTTTGAAAATGGCTAAAGAGGCGGGACTTAAAACCCTGGCCGTATGCAACGTCGACAACTCCTCCATCGTAAGACTGGCAGACAGAACCATCCTCACAAGAGCCGGGATAGAAAAAGGGGTGGCAAGCACAAAAGCCTTCACTACCCAGGTGGCGGTTCTTTGGATGCTGGCACTTTATCTGGCGGAAAATTTCGACAAAAAGGAGCTTGAGGCGCTGTTGCATCTGCCACAGGCACTAAAAGTGGACGACGCACTGCACGAGAGATTGAAGAGGCTTTCAAAAAGATATCTTCATGGCCACGGATTCTTTTTTATAGGCAGGGATATCTTCTATCCTTTGGCACTGGAGGGAGCTTTGAAACTAAAAGAGATAAGCTACCTTCACGCAGAAGGCTATCCGGCGGGTGAGATGAAACACGGACCCATCGCCCTGGCCGACCCTGAGCTTTTTACAATTGCTTTGATGCCAAAAACGCTTCTATACGACAAGGTAAAATCCAACGTAGAAGAGCTCAGCGCCAGGGATTCCACCATCTGTGCCGTTAGCAGCGAAGAGTTCGAGCTGGCGGACGATTTTATAAAAATAGAGCCACAGAACCATCCGATGCTGGAGTATTTCAGTATGTCGGTAGTTTTACAGCTGCTCGCCATGGAGATTGCCATCAGGCTCGGAAACGATGTGGATATGCCAAGAAACCTGGCAAAATCAGTTACAGTGGAGTAAAATATGAAAAACCTGCAGGAGCTTTTGGAAAGGTTCATCACCCTTTTGGATGAGGAGAGGCGGCTTTTGATAAAAAGCATCGAGGATAAAGAGGCCTCTAAAGCTTTATTGGAACTTACCGATAAAAAGGATAAGATATTAAAAGAGATTTTTACCTATGACAAAGAGGAGCTGAAAAAGTATGGAGACTATATCCAAAAAATCGATGAACTTACCCAAAGAAACAGGGCTCTTGCAATGAACAACATTGAATTTCTAAATGAGATTTTCGATGCGATTTTCTCTCACACCTCCCCGGCCCAATATACCAAAGAGGGTGATATCAAATCTAAAAAAGAGGGACTTTTCAATAAAAAGGTATAAAAATGGCACTTTTTGATATACTATCGGTAAACGCCCAGAGTCTAAACGCCTTCCAAAAAGGAATAGACCTGACGAACAAAAATATAAACAACGTCTATAACAAAGACTACTCAAGAGAGATGGCTTTGTTCGATGAGCTTCCCCGCTACGGTGTAAATATGGCCGAGGCGCACAGGGTTTTTGACGAGAGGTATTTTAAAAGATACATCACGGAAAACCAGAACTACAACTACCACCAGGAACTCTCCTCAAACCTCGACAACCTTGAGGCGATGTTCAACGATATTACAGGAGCCGGTCTCTCTGCAGATATCAACGAATATTTCAGCAGTATAAACGATATTACAAATGAGCCGGAAAATATGGCCGCAAGGGATTCGTTTCTGGTTTCAGCACA
>JAMOUF010000036.1 GCA_027068245.1 Campylobacterales bacterium
CTCAGGCTTTTGGATGTAAAAAGAAGCTGCAAAAAGCTTGGAATTGAGCTGATAGAGGGAGAATACGACTATGAGAGCTGGCTGAAGGCTGTAAAGGGGCTTGAGAATGAGCCCGAAAAGGGGGCCAGGTGTATGGTATGTTTCGATAAAAGGCTCAAAGAGGCGGCCAAAATGGCTAAAAGGCTGGGTGAGAAGAGGTATACCACCACCTTGCTGGTAAGCCCTCTTAAGTCCCAGGAGCAGTTGAAAAGAAGCGCCGAGCAGGTAGACGGCGAGCTTGGGGTGGAGTTCGTCTTTGTGGATTACAGAAGCAAAGGCGGAACCCAGGAGCAGGCAAGGGTTACGAAAGAGCAAAAACTTTACCGGCAGGACTACTGCGGCTGTATGTTTGGTCTGAAAATTCAAAGGGAGGCCGCCGACAGGTTTGCAGACGAGCTTTTTGAGCCCGTTACTAAACGGAGGCTTCCCGGCTCTATCGAGGAGAGGCTGAAACTTTATACGCAAAGAGTAGAGCTTGAAGAGAGGGGCGTCAAATACCACATTCTCAAGGAGCGGTTTTTAAACTACAGGCTTTTGAGGGGGTTTGTAAGGGTTGAAAAAGAGGTGGTGCCAAGTTATATATCCGGATACTCTCTTTTAAGGCGGGATTTTGCCAAAGCCAGAGTGGAGTTCGTCCATGAGGGGGTGGGATACGCCAACAGGGACGAGATACGGGTGGTGACGCTGAAAAAACTGAACTCTTTGGTAAAAACCCCTTTTTCGGATATGAAAGAGCTCTATTTCAAAGGGCTTGACTTCGAATGCGAGATGAGAGTGCGACGGGCTTTGGGGTTTGGAGAGTATGATTTGTCACCTTTGATTGTTTTAGATAAAATTCCATCTAAGTTCGAGGTCTATATATTTGCCAAAACATATAAAGATACAAAAGAGAAACTTATAAGGATGGAAGATGCTTGATGTAGTTGAGATTCAAAAAATTCTGCCCCACAGATACCCGTTTTTGCTGGTTGACAGGGTAAAAGAGGTAAACGAGGGTGAGAGTATAGTGGCATATAAAAATGTCAGTATCTCAGAGCCCGTTTTCGAGGGACACTTTCCGGGGCACCCCATATATCCCGGTGTTATGATAATAGAGGGTATGGCACAGGCGGGTGGAATTCTGGCTTTTTTAAGCTCCTCCGAGGATGCGAAGGAGGCGGCACAGAACAAGGTGGTCTATTTTATGAGTATAGACAAGGCCAAGTTCAGAAATCCGGTGCGTCCCGGGGACCAGCTCGAATACAGGCTAAGCGTGATAAAACACAGAGGAAACATCTGGGTTTTGGACGCCAAAGCCTATGTGGATGGGAATCTGGCCGCAGAAGCCGAGCTTAAAGCTATGATAGTGGATAAGTGATGATTGACAGCAGAGCCATCATAGAAGAGGGGGCGAAAATCGGCAAAAACGTAACAGTAGGCCCCAACGCATTTATAAGCAAGGACGCCATTATCGGCGATAACTGCACCATCATGCAAGGGGCCGTAATAGACGGCAAGACCACCATAGGCGAGGGAACCAGGATTTTTTACAACTCCGTTATAGGTTCCATTCCCCAGGATTTGAAATACCAGGGTGAGGATGTGGAGCTGATTATCGGCAAAAACAACACCATTAGAGAGTTTTGCCTCATAAATCCCGGAACCAAAGGCGGAGGCGGTAAAACCATAATAGGCGACAACAATCTTTTGATGGGCTATGTGCATGTTGCTCATGACTGTAAAATCGGCAATAATTGTATTTTGGCGAACGCCGCCACGCTGGCGGGCCACGTGGAGCTGGAGGATTTCGTGGTGATTGGGGGAATGACGCCTATACACCAGTTCGTCAAAATCGGCTCTTACGCCATGATAGCCGGAGCCAGTGCCGTGGGCCAGGATATTCCTCCTTACTGCCTGGCCGAGGGAAACAGGGCAAGGCTTAGGGGGCTGAATCTTACGGGCCTTAGAAGAAAATTCGACAAAGAGACGATAAACGAGCTTAAAAGGGCGTATAAAGAGCTTTTTTTGAGCTCAAAGCCTTTGATGGAGGCTGCAAAGGAGCTTTTGAAAAGCGAGAACGAACATGTAAGAAAGCTTGCGCTGTTCGTATTGGAGACGAAAAGAGGAATACCACTACCCAGAAAGGAAGCAGATGCTTAAAAAATGTAGTTTTTGCGGAACCTTCGAATCAAAGGAGAACCCGCTGTTAGCCAATCCGGACAACACCGTTTTTATCTGTAAAAACTGTATCGTATCGGCTTATAAGATAATTTTTGGAGACGAGAACAAGGAGGAGGGAGAGGAGCTCAAAATCGAACACCTTCCAACCCCAAAAGAGCTGAAGGCCATTTTGGACGAATATGTGATAGGGCAGGAGAAGGCGAAAAAGGTTTTCAGCGTGGCGGTTTACAACCATTACAAGAGACTTTTTAAGCAAGATGATATAGAGGATGATGTGGAGCTGGCAAAATCCAACGTGCTTTTTATAGGGCCTACTGGAAGCGGTAAGACGCTGATGGCTCAGACGATGGCAAAAGTTTTGGATGTGCCGCTGGCGATTGCCGACGCTACCAGCCTAACAGAGGCCGGATATGTGGGTGAGGATGTGGAAAATATCCTAACAAGGCTATATCACGCTGCGGGCGAGGATGTGAAAAAGGCGGAAAAGGGCATAGTCTTTATCGATGAGATAGACAAGATCGCAAGGCTTGGCGAGAACCGCTCCATAACCCGTGATGTAAGCGGCGAGGGCGTCCAGCAGGCTCTGTTGAAAATCATAGAGGGCTCGGTGGTAAACATCAGCGCAAAAGGGGGTAGAAAACACCCCAACCAGGAGTTCGTGCAGATAGATACATCCAATATCCTTTTTGTCTGCGGCGGAGCCTTCGAGGGACTTACCGACATAATAAAAAGAAGGCTTGGCGGAAACGTTTTGGGCTTTGGGCAGGAGAAGAAAAGTAAAAAAGACGAGAGTAAACTGCTCGAATTTGTAGAGGCGGAGGATCTGGTCCATTTCGGTCTTATTCCCGAACTTGTGGGAAGGCTTCATATGATAGCTCCGTTGAACGAGCTTAGCCGCGAAGATATGGTAAGGATACTCACAGAGCCCAAAAACGCCCTGGTAAAGCAGTATAAAAAACTCTTTGCCCTCGATGGCGTGGAGCTTACCTTTGAAAAAGAGGCCCTTGAGGCTATCGCCGATTTGGCGATTAAAAGAAAGACGGGCGCCAGAGGGCTTAGAAGCATAATGGAAGAGATAATGGTGGATATCATGTTCGACCTGCCGGAGCTTAAAGGGTATGAGGTGGTGATTACGAAAGAGGTGGTTACCAAAAAGGAGAAACCTCTGATAATAAAAAAAGAGAAGAAAAGCGCATAAGGGAAAAAAATGATTTTTGACAAGATTATCGGGGTCTTCTCAAACGATATGGGTATCGACCTTGGCACCGCCAATACCCTGGTGCTTACCAGGGATGAGGGAATTATCATAAACGAACCCAGCGTGGTTGCCATAAAGTCCGATAAACACGGACGGCAAAAGATTTTGGCCGTGGGCCGCGAAGCCAAGGACATGGTGGGAAAAACGCCCGGCGACATACAGGCCATAAGGCCCATGAAAGACGGAGTCATCGCAGATTTTGACATCACTGAGAAGATGATAAGGTATTTTATAGAAAAAGCCCATAAAAGAAAGGCTTTCATCAGGCCAAGAATCATCATATGCGTTCCATACGGGCTTACGCAGGTGGAGAGAAAGGCGGTGAAGGAGTCGGCTCTTAGCGCCGGTGCCAGAGAGGTTTACCTGATAGAAGAGCCTATGGCTGCAGCCATAGGGGCGGGACTTCCGGTAAAAGAGCCGCAGGGAAGCCTTGTGGTGGATATCGGCGGTGGAAC
>JAMOUF010000037.1 GCA_027068245.1 Campylobacterales bacterium
GGTTTGAACAGATACAAATGCGAATATTTTATGAATCTAAGGAGTTGATGTGAGGTTTTCCAAAAGTTTTATCCATACCCTGAAAGAGGCTCCAAAAGACGCCTCCCTTCCAAGCCACAAATACCTAGTTAGAGCCGGGTTCATATCCCAGGTGGCAAGCGGCATTTACAATTTCCTGCCCCTTGGCAAAATCGTTTTGGAAAAGATAAAAAAGATTACCAAAGAGGAGCTCGACGCCGCCGGTGCGGTGGAGGTGCAACTGGGATTCGTCACACCCTGCGAGCTGTGGGAGCAAAGTGGAAGGCTGGCAAAGTACGGCAAGGAGCTATTGAGATTCAAAGACAGAAAAGAGAACTGTTTCGTGCTTGGGCCAACTCATGAGGAGATGATGGTGAACCTGGTAAGAGGCCGGATAAACAGCTACAAACAGCTCCCTTTGAACCTCTATCAGATAGGTTTGAAGTTCAGAGACGAGGCAAGGCCCAGATTTGGACTGCTGCGGGGAAGGGAGTTCGTGATGAAGGACGGCTACTCCTTTCACGCGGATGAGGAGGATATGAAAAGGGAGTATGCCCTGATGGAGGAGACATACAAAAAAATCTTTTCGAGAATGGGACTGGATTTTAGGGCGGTGGAGGCAGACGTGGGTGCCATTGGCGGCAGTGCCAGCAAGGAGTTTATGGTCATTGCCGACAGCGGCGAGGACAATATCGCCATCTGCACCCAATGCGACTACGCCGCAAACGTGGAGGCTGCGAAAAAAGCGAAAAGGAGTGAGCCCTCGGAGGTTCCGGAATTTAGCAATTTCGAGCCGTTTTTGACGCCCGGGATAAAAACTATAGAGGAGTTGAAGGAGTTTTTCCATATCGACCCCTATTTTCTACTCAAGGCCGTGGCTAAAAAGGCTCTGTATGAAGATGGCGAGGAGATTGTGGTCTTTTTCCTGCGAGGCGACCAGGAGCTGCAAGAGACCAAGGCCATGAACGCTATAGAGGCTTTGGAGCTTGAGGATGTAAGTGACGAAGAGCTGAAAAAAGCGGGAATCGTTCCCGGGTTCATTGGGCCTTATGAGCTTGGGTGCAAAGTGGTTTTCGACGAGGAGCTAAAGGGTGCCAAAAACCTTATCTGCGGAGGCAACAGGGAGGATTATCACCTTATAGGAGCCGATTTGGCCCACTTTGAAGATGCCCTTTTCGTAGATATCAAAGAGGTCAAAGAGGGTGATGAGTGCCCCAAGTGCGGTGCCGCTTTGCAGATAAAAAAGGGTATAGAGGTGGGCCATATCTTTCAGCTTGGAACCAGGTATTCCGATGCTTTGAACGCCACCTTTTTGGATAAAGACGGCAAGGCCAGACCCTTTGTGATGGGAACCTATGGTATAGGCATCAGCCGCCTCATAGCGGCTGCCATTGAGCAAAACCACGATGATAGGGGCTGCATATGGCCAAAAGAGATAGCCCCATTTAGCGTCGATATCATCGTATCTAACACGAAAGAGAAAGAGCAGCTGGATTTTGCCGAGGAGCTTTACGGCTTTTTGCTCCAAGAGGGCGTGGAGGTCATACTCGACGACAGGCCGGAGAGGTTTGGGCCAAAAATCAAGGATTTCGAGCTTATAGGCTTTCCATACGGAGTGATTGTTGGAAAAGGGCTGAGAGATGGCAAGGTGCAGGTGGTGGATAGAAAAACCCTTGAAAAAGAGGATGTGGATATTTTGAATATTAAGGATTATTTACTACAATTAACGAAAAAGTAGGAATATGGTCTATTTGCTGATATACCTTTTTATCGAGATTTATGTCTCGGTAAAAATCGCCAGTGCCATAGGGCCTTTTTGGACCTTCGTGGAGATTTTGGCAACCGCCTTTTTGGGATTTTGGATTATAAAAAATATGCATATCCAGATGGCGGCGACGATGCAGGCCCTCTCAAGAGGGGAGATAAGCGTCGAGGAGTTCGAGTCGATGCATATCTATACCCTGATTGGGGCGATACTGCTTATAATACCCGGTTTTTTTACCGATATACTTGGGCTTTTGCTCCAGTTTGGGGTATTTTCGAAGTTTATAGCCAGAAAAATTTTCAAACTCAAACCGAAAAAAACAGACAGAGGGGATGATGATGTCATTGATGTTGAGATTATTGAGCGTTAGCGCGGCCGGTGTGCTGGTACTCAGTGCCGCTACCGAGAAAGATATTGTAAAGTTCGTCAAAAGAGGGCTCTCCTCCAATCCGAGCATAAAAAAGATTATAGAGATAAAGGTTTTAGAGAAGCAGCCCGTTTACAGACTTCCGGATTGGGAGGCCTTCATACTGGAGTTCAAGCTGACTATAAACGAGCGTGGAAGGGACGTAAATATCACGAACACCGACATTCTTTTCGCCAAAGACCGCTTTGTGGCGCCGGATTTGGTGGATGTAAAGACCAACAGAAGCATCAAAACCAGGATAATCAGAAGCCTGGATAAAAGCTTTTACGACGAGGAGCACCATCTGCTGGGAAACAAAGACGCAAAGCACAAAATAGTGGTTTTCAGCGACCCTCTTTGCCCATTTTGCAGAGAAGTGGTGCCAAAGCTCTTCGATGCGGCCAGAAAACATCCGGACCAGTTCGCGCTATACTACTACCATCTGCCCATAGAGGGGCTCCATCCGGCATCAGTGCCACTCTCTAAAGCCATCATCTACCTGAAGAAAAAGGGCAACAAAGAGGCCATAGAGAAGATTTACAAAACCGATTTCAACTATGAGGAAAAAGACGAGAAGAAGGTTTTGGAGGAGCTGCATAAAAAGCTCGGCATAAATTTGAGCGTCAGCGACATCAACAGGCCCGATATCGTAAACGAGCTGAATCAGGATATGGCAAAAGCCAAAAAACTTATGATAAAAGGGACGCCCACGGTGTTTTTCGATGACAAATACGACAGAACGAGAAACGAATATAAAAAATATCTAAAGAGTGAAAATGAAACTGGTAATAGCAACAAGGGGAAGTAAACTCGCGCTTTGGCAGTCCAACCATATAAAAAACGAGTTGGAAAAGCTTGGATACGAGGTGGAACTGAAGGTTTTCAAAACTAAAGGGGACAAGATACTCGATACCCCTTTGGCACTTATAGGCGGAAAAGGGCTTTTTACAAAGGAGCTCGAGGATGCGATGCTGCGAGGTGAGGCCCATCTGGCGGTTCACAGTTTAAAAGACGTTCCAACCCAGCTTCCTGAGGGGCTTCTTTTGGGTGCCGTAACCAAAAGGGAGGATGTGGAGGACGCCTTTTTGAGCCAAAACTGCTCCGCTTTGGAGGATTTGCCGCCAAACGCGGTGGTTGGGACCACATCCCTTAGAAGAAGGATGCAGCTGCTTCATTTCAGGCCCGATTTGCAGGTAAAAAACCTGCGCGGAAATGTGGATACCCGGATAGAAAAACTCAAAAAAGGCGAGTTCGACGCTATCATTTTGGCATATGCTGGACTAAAGAGGCTTGGGCTGTTGAAAAGTGTGGAAAATATTGTCAAAATCGATGAAAACCTGATGATACCGGCTATGGGCCAGGCCGCTTTGGGGATAGAGTGCGTTCCTGAGGTTTTGGATATAGTAAGAAAGCTAAACCACGAGGTAAGCGAGATGGAGACCACCATCGAGAGGGATTTCGTGGATATGCTCCAGGGAGGCTGCCAGGTGCCAATAGGTGTCAGGGCCAAAGTGCTTGAAAATGGCGATATTATCGCAAAGGCGGTCGTTGGGCTTCCAAACGGAAAAGAGCTTTTGAAAGAGAAGATTTTTGGAACGGTAAAGAACTATAAAGAGCTTGGATGCGAACTGGCCCGCTCCATGATAGAAAACGGCGCCAAAGAGCTTTTGAAAAGGGCCGAAGAGATAGCGTTTAAGGAGTAAAAAGATGAACTTGCAAAT
>JAMOUF010000038.1 GCA_027068245.1 Campylobacterales bacterium
GTCCCCTTCACTGTACCAGGGAAATATCCCCTCTCTGTAGGCCTTTAAAACCCTATCCGGATGCAGATCGCCGCCAAAGGCCACCAGCCCTTCGTATCCGGCCTCTTTGGGGTCGGGGAAGATATGGTTGTAGGGGCTTAGCTTGGGTATGAGAATCTGTCTCATTTTATGTTGAAAACCAGTTTGTCGTTTTTGGCGTCCACTTTAACCTTTCCGCCGTGGCTAAGCTTCCCAAACAGTATCTCGTTCGTCAACGGCGTCTTTATCTCCTCGGCGATGATTCTGGCAAGCGGCCTTGCTCCCAGCTCCTCGCTGTAACCTTTTTGTGCCAGGTATTTTTTGGCCTTTGGAGTAAGGGTTACTACGATTTTTTTGCCGGCGAGCTGGTCGTTTAGCTCATAGATGAACTTCTCCACGATTCCTTCTACTATCTCCATACTCAAAGGCTTGAACCTGACGATCGCATCGAGCCTGTTTCTAAATTCCGGCGTAAAATACTGTCTCAAAGCCTCGTCGAACTTGCTTACTGACTCCTTTTTAAATCCCATAACGTTGGCCGCCGTGGCCCCCACGTTGGATGTCATTATCAGTATCACATGTTTGAAGTCTATCGTGTTGCCGCTGTTGTCGGTCAGGGTCGCGTTATCCATAACCTGCAGCAATATGTTTATCAAATCCGGATGGGCTTTTTCAATCTCATCCAAAAGCAGCACCGTATGAGGGTGCTTTCTTATAGCCTCCGTCAGCTGCCCGCCCTCTTCAAATCCTATATATCCGGGAGGCGAGCCTATAAGACGGCTAACGGCGTGTTTTTCCATATACTCGCTCATATCGAAACGCTCGAAATGGACCCCAAGGGTTCTGGCAAGCTCTTTTGCAAGCTCCGTCTTACCAACTCCCGTGGGCCCTACGAACAAAAAGGAGCCGATAGGTTTGTTGGGCGGGTTGAGTCCTGCCCTGCTTCTTTTTATCGCCATAGAAACCTGTTCGGCAGCCTCCTCCTGGCCAAGAACCCTCGATTTCAACCTCTCTTCAAGATGTTTCAACACCTCTATGTCATCCTGGGTCACTCTGGCCGGCGGAAGGTTCAGCATCTTGGCTATCACATCCTCTATGTCGTGAACCGTAACCACGCTTCTTTTCTTCTTTCTTAGATGAAAGCTGGCACCCACCTCGTCGATAAGGTCGATCGCCTTATCCGGAAGCTGCCTGTCGTTTATATATCTGTCACTAAGCTCCACGGCGCTTCTTAGGGCGGCTATGGAGTATTTTACATTGTGGTGGGACTCATATTTGTCCTTTAGCCCTTTTAGGATTTTAAAACTTGTCTCCAAATCCGGCTCTTTTACGTCCACTTTGGCGAACCGGCGGCTAAGTGCCCTGTCTTTTTCCAAAAAGTTTCTAAACTCCGCGTAAGTCGTGGCCCCAACACACTTTATCGCCCCGCTTGCAAGGGCGGGTTTTAGCAGGTTCGAGGCGTCCATACTGCCCCCTTGCGTCGCACCCGCACCGACGATGGTGTGAATCTCGTCTATAAAGACGATGGCGTTTTTGATACTTTTTAGCTCTTCTATGACGCCTTTAAGCCTCTTTTCAAAATCGCCCCTGTATTTGGTTCCGGCAAGCAGTGAGCCCATATCCAGTGAGTAAAGGGATGCGCCTTCGAGGATTTGTGGAATCTCTTTGTTGGCTATCTTTATGGCAAGACCCTCTGCGATGGCCGTTTTACCCACACCAGGCTCTCCCACGAGCAGCGGGTTGTTCTTCTTTCTTCTGCAAAGAATCTGTATAACCCTCTCTATCTCCTTGTCGCGGCCGATAACCGGGTCAATTTTGCCCTTTTTGGCCTCCTCTATCAAATCTACCGTAAATTTGGCCAGATAGGAATCCTCGTCCCTTTTCGTATGCGGATCGCTCTCTTGAACCTCATCGTGGGAGATAATCTCCAAAATATCCAGCTTGCTTATGCCCTGCTCTTTTAGCAGGTATACGCTGTAGGAGTGCTCCTCGTCAAACAGAGCGGCCAGCAGGTCCCCCACGGTGGCCTCTTTTTTCTCGGCGTTTTGAATATGGCGAATCATATTTTCTATAACGCGTGAGAGCGCAACCGTCTCAAAGGGCTCTCTTATCACATTTTCTGGTAGAGGCTTTAGAGTGTTTTCGATATGGCTGATAAGCTTCTTTTTAAGCAAAAGCGTATCGGCCCCGGCCTCTTTTAAAATCCTCTCCCCTTCTGGTGAGTTTAGAAGAGCCAAAAATACGTGCTCTACGGTTAAATATTCGTGTCTGTGTTTTTTGGCGTAATTTACCGCCTCTTTAAATATATTGTTTAGTTGATTGCTTATCATCACTCTTCCTCCATTGTAGCTTTTAGCGGAAACTGGTTTGCTCTGGCCCTGCGGTGAACCTCCTCGACTTTCGTCTCGGCTATCTCGTGCGTATAAACCCCGCAAAGGCCTTTTCCCTTTTTATGGATATTAAGCATCGTATCCACAGCCTCCGCATAATTTTTATGAAAAATATCCATCAAAACCTCAACCACGAAATCCATCGTGGTATAGTCGTCGTTAAGTAGAAAAACCTTATATTTTTTAGGCTCTTTAAGCTCAACTTCCGCCTTCTCTTTTGTCTCTATATGAGCTGCCAATTTTCACCCTCTTTTTTATTATTAATTTACCAAGTATTGGTTAATATTAGCTTAAAATTAATTTTAAGGCAATATGATGAGACTCTTTATAACCGGCACAAATACCGGCGTGGGAAAAACCCATATCACCTTAAAACTAATAGAACTTGCCGCATCGATGGGCCTAAGACCAGGCTGCTTCAAGCCGATTGAGACGGGGGTATTAAGCAGTCCTGCTGATGGTAGCAAACTTTTATCAAAATGTCAAGAATTTAATAAAAATTTCAGCAAAGTTATGATAAGCGATGTGGTTCCCTACGCCTTTGAACTTCCGGCTGCACCCTATGTGGCTAAAAAAGATATCCGGATAGATATAGATTCTATCTGCAAAAAGGCCCAGGAGCTCGAATCTCTTTGCGATATATTGTTTATTGAAGGCGCCGGCGGCCTGATGGTACCGATAGAGCTGGACTATTTTATGCTGGATTTGATAAAAGAGCTCAAATCCCACGCCCTTCTAATCTCCCCAAGCCGCCTTGGCTCCATAAACGACACGCTTTTAAGCCAGATGGCGTTGGAAAATGCGGGGGTGGAGTTTAGCTGGTATATAAACCTTTTTGAAGACGCGGACAGTTTTAACGATGTAACTATGCCTTACTACCGGGACCGTTTCAAAGAGGTCCCGCTAAATCTTAAATCAGTATTCCAAAGTTACCTTGACTCTTATGTATCTTAAGGGCCTTGAGCTGTATTTGACTATCTCCCTTCCCATAACTCGTGCATAGTTTTTATACTCTATTATCTTCTCTTCACTCTCTTTATATCTGGTCCTGCATCTTTTTACAACTTTGTAGCCATCCCTTTTGGACTTTTCAGCCAGGTTTTTACCCACAAGCGTTCCTATGATGGCGCCGCCAACCGTTGCCACATCCTTGCCGTGCCCTCCGCCTATTTGATGGCCCAAAATCCCGCCGGCGGCACCGCCAATTATTGCTCCTACCACATCGCCGCTATCATCTTCGTCTATCACCTCTTCTTCCCAGCACTCCTCATAAGGAACCCTTTTTACCACAACTCTTTCCACTTCCACACTCTTATATACCGGCACCTTTTTCGTAAAGGTTATAACCTCGGCATAAAGAGCGCCAACCATAAACAAGATCAACAACGACAGATACCTTTTCATATCCAGCTCCTTCATTTTTTGTATAATATAACAAAAAAACGTGAGGCAATTGTGAAATGGGAAAAAACCT
>JAMOUF010000039.1 GCA_027068245.1 Campylobacterales bacterium
CTCATCGGCTTTGGAGATTGCAAAATGGCTCTCCTCCCATCCCAAAGTAAAAAAGGTGAACTATCCGCTTTTAAAAGGTGACAAGAGCTTTGAAAACGCCAGCAAATACCTAAAAGGAGGCGCCAGCGGTCTGCTTAGCTTTGAGGTGGAAAGTTTCGATGAGGCGAAAAAAATCGCAAACAGCGTTGAGCTTTTCAGCCGGGTTGTAAATATAGGTGATAGCAAGTCCATCATAACCCATCCCGCATCCACCACCCACCAGCAGTTGACCCATGAAGAGTTGGAGGCAGCGGGGGTTACTCCGGGGCTTATCAGGCTTAGTATCGGACTTGAGGCGGTGGAGGATTTGATAGAGGATTTGGAGCAGGCATTTGGATAAAAAGTTATATTTTGAAATATTGAAATTCAAGATAACGCTTTTTACTACTATAATGGGTGCTGGAATATATATTTTGCTTAATAAAGATAAACTTATTTTTATTGGTGAAATATTTTTTTATATAATAGTAGGAGTATTGATGATATATGGATTTTTTGGATTTATTTTTAATATGTTAAAATTGAGTGATTTGGAAAAGGAATTGAAATGAATATCTATGAGATATTGATTCTTGTTGGAATGGTTTTTGCAGGACTTTATGCCTATTATAGCTATAAAAAAGGGATAGACCATAAACTGGTCTAACTCCTTGAGAGCTTTATCCCAAATATCTTTAGCTCCTTTTTCCCTTCATAATACGGTTTCCACCAGTTTATAAGCAGCGGAACGGAGATATTTAGTAAAAAGGTGGCGAATATCAGGGTTTGAAACTGGGCGTCGTTGAATATGTGGTATTCGCTGTAAGCGATATTTATAACTATAAAGGCAAGCTCGGCCCTGCCAAGCATACCAACTCCTATCATGATTGCCTCGTGCCATCTGTATCCGCCCGTAAACCTGGCGGCAAGGGCAGCGGAGAGTATCTGGAAGGTTAGGACCATGAAGTAGAGTATGAATACCTGAACTATTATCTCGTTCAATATATCAAAATCGAAAATTATCTTTGCTCCCAGGTTTACGAAAAAAATCGGGCCGAAAATGGTAAAGGCGATATGGTCCATCACCAGTTTCGATTCATAAAACACCTTGTCCGGAGTAGGGCTCTCCTCGAACAAAAAGTAGTCCTTTTTCAAAAAAAGACCCGCTATATAGGCTCCTATAGCCGGATGAAACCCGAAAAGGTCGGCCAACGCCCCCATAGACATGGCCAAAAAGACCATTATAAGCGGCGTGAACTGGCCGCTGTTTATTGCCAAAAATCTTTTGATGCTTATGGGTACGAAGAGCTTTGTGAGATAGTAGTCGAGTTTTTGCAACAGCGTGGCGTTTTTTGGCAGCTTTTTTGGAACCCGTTCCGGAAAGGCGAAGAGGCCTATGATGATGACGATGGTAAAGAAGACAACCACCTTTATCAATATCAGTGCCAGGTTTTCGAAATCTATCTCCAAATCCCCGCCGCTTTGGGTCGCCGTCACGGCCAGAGGTATGATGATGGCTACACCTATCAAGCTTAGCACGTCATCTACTACCGCGGCCGTCATAATCCCTGTGGCGGCGGTGGTTTTATGCAGATTTTTGTTCTTGAGGCTCACCATCGTCAGGCTAACGGCCGTAGCCGTCATAGTAAGTCCCCAAAGCAGAGCCACGGAGTCGCTGTATCCAAAAAGTTTGGCGCTTAAAAACCCTGCCAGGAAGGGAAAAATGGCTCCGATTATCGCTATGCCGATGCTTCTTTTCAAACCCTCCTTGAAATGCTCCAAATCCTCGTCAAAGCCCAAGGCGAACATGATAAAGACTATCCCCCACTCGCCTATATATTCCAACACCTCGTGATGCTGGGGAATGATATGGAGGTTGGCAAACAAAGAGCCGAATATTATCAGCCACAGCACGTCCACCGTGGACGTTTTTGCTGCCAGGTATTTCGATATGACGACTATAAAAAGTATAAAAGAGCTGATAAGCCATATATTCTCTTCCAGCATCAGTTTTACGATATCCATCCGACCCCCGTTTTTTTGTTATATTATAGCTCTTTATCAAAGAATTAAAAAAGATTAAGTATAATTTCACTAATTTTACAGCATTGGGGTTACTGATTGAAAATAGTTACGAAAAAAGCGAAATTTACCAACCCTTTATATCTTCAAAGCGGCAGGATACTTGAGCCTTACGAGATTGCCTATGAGACATACGGGGAATTAAACGAGAAAAAGGACAATGTGGTGGTGGTCTGCCACGCTCTTAGCGGCTCACACCACGCAGCCGGACGCTATGAGGGCGACAGAAAACCCGGATGGTGGGACAGCCTCATAGGTGATGGCAAGGCGATTGACACTAAAAAGTATTTTGTCATCTGCACCAATACCATCGGCAGCTGTTTCGGCTCCACCGGCCCTATGTCGCCTATGTATCCGGATAACAGACCCTACAGGTTCAAATTTCCCGTCGTTACCATCAAAGATATGGTGAAAGCCCAGAAGATTCTATTTTCCAAACTTGGCATCGACAGGGTTAAAGCCGTCGTTGGCGGAAGCATGGGAGGAATGCAGGCACTGAGGTTCGCCGTGGACTTTCCGGGCTTTGCGGATAAAATCATATCTTTGGCCGCGACCCACGCCACCAGGCCCTGGGTAATAGCTTTCAACGAGATTGCCAAAGAGGCGATTATAAAAGACCCCGACTTCAAAGGGGGAGAGTATGACCCAAAAGAGCTGAAGGAAAAAGGGCTTACGGGTCTTGCTATCGGGAGAATGGCTGGACATATAAGCTTTCTAAGCCACTACTCGATGGATAGGAAGTTTGGCAGGGACTATGTGCCAAACGAAGGGCTATACGAACTTTTTGGAAGGTTTCAGGTGGAGCGGTATCTGGAGTATAACGGATACAACTTTTCCAAATGGTTCGACCCCCTTAGCTATCTCTATATCACGAAGGCAATAAACCTGTTTGATTTGAGTAACGGTTATGAGAGTTTGAAAGAGGCTTTGGAGAGGGTAAAATCAAAACTCTATCTCATTGGATTTGAAAAAGATTTGCTCTTTTTGCCACAGGAGATGAAAGAGATAGACGAGGCTATGAAGAGTATCTCCAAAGAAGAACTCAGCGAATATTATGAGGTAAAGAGCGATTACGGGCATGACGCCTTTTTGGTGGAGGTGGACAAGTTTGCAGGTTATATAAACGACGTGTTGGAGGATAGAAGATGAAAGATTTCGAGAAGAAGGTGGAAAAGGCCAAGGAGGTGCTTGAAAAACTTATGGGCCAGGAGGTGACGCTCAAAGAGTCCGTAGAGCTGTACAAGCTCGGTATGAAGGAGCTTAAAGAGGCCCAAAAGATGCTTGAAGAGGCCAAACTGGAAATAGAAGAGATTAAACGGCAATGAAGATAGCCGCTTTACAGATAAGTTCCATAGGCCTTGGGCAAAACAGGCTCGATTACTATCTAAGAATCTGCGACGCGAAGGGTATAAGGGTTCTTCTTTTGGGTGAGTATGTATTAAACAGGTTTTTTCACGAGCTGCCCGATATTCCGAAAAATATGATTTTACAGCAGACCAACACGCAGCTCGAAGCCCTCAAACAGCTGTCGAAAATCTATAACGTGGCTATAGTGGCTCCTGTTGTCAGGGTGTTGAAAGAGAAGGTCTACAAATCCGTAGCGGTGGTTAGAAATTCGAAAACGAGCTTTTACAATCAGCAGATTTTGATAAATTACAGGCACTGGAACGAGGAGCGTTTTTTCGACAACGAGCCCCAGGAGCTCAAAGCACCGCAGATTTTCAGGGTGGATGAGTTTCGGTTTGGAGTTTTGCCGGCTTTCGAGACCCA
>JAMOUF010000040.1 GCA_027068245.1 Campylobacterales bacterium
ATGGAGGAGCAAGAAAGAAGGGCGATGATAGAGGAGAGCGACAACTGTGCGGGGGATGGAAGTGGAACTTAAAGAGCTCTATGAGAGATTCCGTGACCCTGAGGCCATAAAGGCTCTGGCCTTCAAAATAGAGAAAGAGGCGCAAAAGCTCCCTTACAATATCAACATAATGGAGGTATGCGGAGGCCACACCCATACCATTATGAAATACGGCCTGCTTCAGCTGCTGCCAAAAAATATCGATTTTATACACGGTCCGGGATGTCCGGTTTGCGTGATGCCAAAAGAGCGAATCGACCACGCATACATACTCTCACAAAAAGAGGATGTGATTTTATGCACTCTTGGTGATATGATAAAGGTGCCCGGAAGCCTTGGAAGTCTTCAGGATGCCAGAAGCCGCGGAGCCGACGTGAGGTTTGTATACTCCCCGTTGGATATTTTGAAAATCGCCAAAGAGAATCCGGATAAAAAGGTTATATATTTCGCCATAGGTTTTGAGACAACCACGCCTATGACGGCCGCTTTGATAGAAAGAGCCAAAAGCCTTGGTATTGACAATATCTTGTATCATATAAACCATGTGCGGGTGCCGGAGGTGATGGAGACGCTGTTGGAGGATGGAAAGGCCCGGATAGACGCTTTTTTGGGTCCAAGCCACGTCAGCGTTATTACTGGAAGTAAAATTTATGACATTTTTGCGAAAAAATATAAAAAACCAGTGGTAGTGAGCGGTTTTGAGCCGGTTGATGTGATGCAGAGCATTTTGATGATTGTGCGCCAATTCAACGAAGGACGGCGCGAGGTGGAGATAGAGTATAAAAGAAGCGTGACCCGCAACGGCAACCTTTCGGCCCAAAGGCTGATGGAAAAATACTTTCAAAGGCGTGATTTCAGGTGGAGGGGCATAGGGGACGTGCCTCTTAGTGCGCTTGGACTTAAAGAAAAATACAGCCATCTGGACGCAGAAAAGGTTTACGATTTGCCAAACAATCCCATAGACGACCATAAGCTCTGTATATGCGGAGATATTCTAAAAGGGCTTGCCAAGCCCAAAGAGTGCAGGGTCTTTGGTACGGCCTGCACTCCGCAAAACCCCCTTGGAAGCTGTATGGTAAGCAGCGAAGGTGCCTGTGCGGCATACTATAAATACGGAAATATACTTTAAAGGAGGAATGGTGAAAGTTACGCTTGCTATGGGAAATGGAGGTGAGGAGAATCTTGAGCTGATAGAAAGAATCCAGAAATTTTTTCATAACGACTATCTGCAAAAGGCGGAGGATGCCACGCCACTTGATGGTATAGAAAAGCCTGTGATGACAACTGACTCTTTTACCATATCTCCACTCTTTTTTAACGGGGGTGATATCGGAAAACTTAGCATTGCAGGCAGTTGCAACGACCTTGCTATGATGGGGGGCAGACCGCTTTTTCTGACATTTGGTTTGATAGTGGAGGAGGGTTTCGAGCTTAAGATGCTGGATAAAATTTTAAACAGTATGGCTAAAGAGCTGAAAATCAACGGCGCCAAGGTGGTTGCAGGCGATACGAAAGTGGTGCCAAAAGGGAGTGTGGACGGGGTTTTTATAAACATATCAGCCATCGGTGAACGACAGGCATCTCTAAGCCAGCGAAATATCGAGGAGGGAGATGTTTTGCTCGTAAGCCGTGACATAGCTACCCATGGAGCTGCGATATTTGCGGCCAGGGAGGGTATAGAGCTGGATAACCAGATTCAAAGCGACTGCGCTTCGTTGTGGCCCGTCATAGAAGAGCTTATGGAAAATGTGGATATAAAAGCGGCCAGGGACGCCACAAGAGGCGGCGTTGCGGCAGTGCTTAACGAGTGGGCCAGAGCCCGTGGGCTGACTATGGAGATAGATGAGGAGAGTATTCCTGTTAGTGAGCCCGTAAAGGGAATTTGTGAGATTTTGGGTTTCGAGCCTCTGGTTTTGGCTAATGAGGGGACATTTGTGGCCGCCGTATCTTCCAAAGAGGCCTCCAGGGCCCTTGAAATTTTGAAAAAGCACAACCCAAACGCGGCCATTATAGGCAAAGTTGGCACCCAATACCCCAAGAAAGCGATTTTAAAGAGTCCGTGGGGAACGAAGAGATTTTTGGATATGCCAAGCGGCGAGATTCTTCCGAGGATTTGCTGATGCACGAATACTCCATAGTCCAGAGCCTGATGGAGATAATAGAGGATAACGCCAAGCGACACGGTGCCAGTAAAGTGGAGAAAGTCGTCGTAAAGATAGGTATATTAAGCGGCGTCGAGCCCCATCTTCTTAAAATCGCCTTTGACACCTTCAAAGAGAGAAGCATATGCGAAGATGCCGAGCTGGAGCTCGTGATTCAGCCCATCGTTGCACTTTGCAAAAAGTGCGGCCATAAAAACCTTTTCGAGAAAAACAGCCTCTTTTTCGAGTGCCAAATGTGCAAGGAGGGTGAGCTGGAGATTGTAGAGGGAGAGGATATGTATCTACTCTCACTGCAGATGGAGTAGTTTGCGCCCATAATGAAACTTTAACGCAGTTGCGATATAATTATAAAAAAAAATTATAAAGGGTGGATATGAGAAAAGAGACTTTGGCGCTGCACGCCGGATATGAGAAGGATTGTCAAAACTCCATGGCCGTCCCCATTTATATGACGACCGCATACGCTTTTGACAGTGCGGAGCATGCGGCCGACCTATTTGCTTTAAAGGAGCTGGGGAATATCTATACCCGTATTGGCAACCCTACAACCGACTTTCTGGAAAAAAGGTATGCGGCGCTGGAGGGTGGCGAAGCGGCGCTGGCTACGGCCAGTGGAATGTCCGCCATCACTTACGCCATACTAAATCTTTGCGAGGCCGGTGACAACGTGGTTGCCTCGAAACAGCTCTATGGCGGCACCATAACCTTGCTTACCCATACGCTAAAAAGATACGGCATAGAGGTCAGGATGTTCGACGTCCACTCTCCTAATGAGGCAGAGCGACTTGTGGATGAGAGGACCAAACTTCTCTTTTTCGAGACTATCTCCAATCCCAGCATCGATGTGCCAAATTTTGGGACACTTGTGGATATCGCCAACGAAAAAGGTGTGATTACGGTAGTTGACAACACTGTGGCCTCGCCAATTCTTTGTAATCCTATAGAGCTTGGTGTGGATGTGGTGGTTCACAGCACCAGCAAATATACAACGGGACAGGGACTGGCCCTTGGAGGGATAATAGTCGAGGGCGGAAGTGCCAAAGAGAAACTGAAAGACAAAAAGAGATACCCCCAGTTCAACGAACCAGACGCCAGCTATCACGGGCTTGTATACAACGAAACTCCGTTTCCACCTTTCGTTCTTAGAGCCAGGCTGAGCCTTTTAAGGGATATGGGGGCGGCTCCAAGCCCTTTTAACAGCTGGCTGTTCATCCAGGGATTGGAGCATCTATCGCTTAGAATGAGACAGCACTCCTCATCGGCTTTGGAGATTGCAAAATGGCTCTCCTCCCATCCCAAAGTAAAAAAGGTGAACTATCCGCTTTTAAAAGGTGACAAGAGCTTTGAAAACGCCAGCAAATACCTAAAAGGAGGCGCCAGCGGTCTGCTTAGCTTTGAAGTCGAAAGTTTCGATGAGGCGAAAAAAATCGCAAACAGCGTTGAGCTTTTCAGCCGGGTGGTAAATATAGGTGACAGCAAGTCCATCATAACCCATCCCGCATCCACCACCCACCAGCAGCTGACCCATGAGGAACTGGAGGCAGCGGGGGTTACTCCGGGGCTTATCAGGCTTAGTATCGGACTTGAGGCGGTGGAGGATTTGATAGAGGATTTGGAGAGGGCATTAGGATAAAAAGTTATATTTTGAAATATTGA
>JAMOUF010000041.1 GCA_027068245.1 Campylobacterales bacterium
ACCTCAAATGCCGTAAACCTGACAGACGGCCTAGACGGGCTTGCGACCGTTCCTTCCATATTCGCCCTGGCTACCCTCTCGGTCATCACATACATTACCGGACACGCCATTTTGAGCGAGTATCTGCTACTGCCAAAAATCACGGGAGTTGGAGAGGTGGTGGTAGTGGCCGCCTCCTTCATAGGTGCCCTCATAGGATTTTTGTGGTATAACTGCCATCCGGCCCAGGTCTTTATGGGTGACAGCGGAAGTTTGAGCCTTGGGGCTTTTATAGGGTATATGGCGATTATCTCAAAAAGTGAGATTTTGCTTATCCTTATCGGATTCGTATTTGTCATGGAGGCGTTGAGCGTCATCATACAGGTTGGCAGTTACAAACTAAGGGGTAAAAGGGTCTTTTTGATGGCGCCCATACACCACCATTTCGAGGAGAAGAAGTGGAGTGAGAGCAAAATTATAGTAAGGTTCTGGATAATCGCCCTTATCTCGAACCTTATAGCACTGATAACGCTGAAGATTAGATGATGATAGCGCTCTTTGGATATGGAAAGACCACCTCGGCCATAGCGAAAAAGAGAGCCTCCAAATTTTTCGCGGATGTGGAGGAGGTGACGCAAAAAGATGGATTTACCATCTATCCGGCCTCCTTTTACAATCCAAATGAGTTCGAGCTGGCCGTTCCAAGCCCGGCAATTCCTCCAAACCACCCCCTTGTAAAAAAGAGTCCCAATGTTTTAAGCGACTACGACCTCTTTTACAAAGATTTTCCCTTTACCATCTGGGTTAGCGGAACAAACGGCAAAACCACCACTACCCAGATGATAACCCATATGCTGAAAAAAAGGGGAGCCGTCAGCGGAGGAAACATCGGCACTCCCATAGCCTCGCTGCCAAAAACCCCAATCTGGGTTTTGGAGACCAGCTCATACACCCTGCACTATACCAACATCGCAAAACCGGATATCTATATACTGCTGCCGATAACCCCCGACCATCTAAGCTGGCACGGAGGGTTTGAGGAGTATGAAAAGGCGAAACTCAAACCTTTGAAGAGGCTAAGGGAGGGGGAGCTGGCGATTGTGCCAAAAAGATATGAAAACACTCCCTCAAACGGCTTTCTCGTAGGATATGAAACCCCAAAGGAGATAGCATCGTTTTTCGGCCTTGATATTGAAAAAATAGAGTTTCAAGGGCCCTTTTTGCTCGACGCCATTATAGCGCTGGCCGTGACGAAAGCTCTGTTTAACGAGAGTGATTACGAACTGTTGAACTCCTTTAAAATAGACAGTCACAAACAGGAGGAGTTTTTCGACGACCTAGGAAGGCTTTGGGTGGATGACAGCAAAGCCACAAACATAGACGCTGCGATGGAGGCGATAAAAAGATACCAAGATAGAAAAATCCATCTCATACTGGGAGGTGACAGCAAAGGGGTGAGCCTAAAACCTCTTATAGACTTCCTAAAAGGCTTAAATATCAAAGTTTACGCCATAGGAGATGCTGCCGATGAGATATGCCGTCTATGCCGGATGGAAAACATACCCTTTTACAGGGCACAAGATTTAAAAATAGCCGTAAAAGAGATAGAAAAAGAGCTTGAAAAGGGCCAGGTAGCCCTGCTCTCTCCCGCCTGCGCCAGCCTGGACCAGTTTAAAAACTACAAGGAGCGGGGAGAGGTATTTAAGCAAATAATTTTAAGAAAAGATTAAAATAAACTCTGCTATAATTTCACCCAACTTCAAAGGCCAGATAGCTCAGTAGGTAGAGCAAGGGACTGAAAATCCCTGTGTCGGCGGTTCGAATCCGCCTCTGGCCACCACTTCCCCTAAATTTTTCCCATCCAAACCCGATAATTGCGATATAATTGTCTCTTTATAACTTAACAGATTTCAAAAGGATCACCATTGGAAAAGAACGGTTTTTGCTCCCTGAAAGAGAAGCTTGAAAACTCTGTAAAACTCTCTAAAGAGGATATTAAGAAGATAATGAATATCGTCCGTAAAGAGATGAATTTTATGATTAAAAACAACATCGTTATAACACCTAAAAACTATGAAAGATGGTTCTATATATTTTGCAACATCGTAGAAAACGAAAAAGAGCTGAACGACCTTGAGATTTTAGGCCTTTTCAAAGAGTACTACGACGCTCCTTATGACGAGGTAAAAGAGAAAAGCGGGGCGACGGACGAAAAACAGAAAGGTATGGTAAAAAAACTTGTAAGAATCGCCGACATAATCGAAAAAAAACTTGCCGAGCTCATCAACACGATAGACAACCACACAGACAACATCCAGTCCCACAAAGAGGAGATAGAAAAAGATGAGGAGAATATCAACAGCGACAATATAAAAATCTATCTGAAAAAAATCCTGGATGAGCTGGATGAGCTGAAAAAAGAGAATCAAAAACTTACCCAGGAACTTAAAAAATACCATACCGACGTGTTGAAACTTCAAAAAGAGCTGGTAGCTGCCAGAAGTGAAGCGGAGCTGGACTTTTTGACGGGTCTTGTAAACAGGCGCAGGTTTGAAAGGGCGGTTTTGGAGATGATAAACGAGTATCAAACCAGAGGCTACCCCTTCTCCTTGATCTTGATGGATATAGACAACTTCAAAAAGATAAATGACACCTACGGCCATCCGGCTGGCGACAATGTTTTAAAAGAGATAGCGCTGATTTTAAAAACCTTTCTGCGCGCCAATAACATATCGGCAAGAATAGGCGGAGAGGAGTTTGCCATTTTGGTTCCAGGAGCCAGTGCCAAAGAGGGAGAGGTAGTAGCCAAGAGGCTTAAAAAGGCGATAGAGAACAGGGTGTTTACCACTCCCAAAGAGGAGATCAGGCTTACGGCCAGTTTTGGCGTAACGGGGGTAAAAAAGGACGACACCCTGGAAACCATCTTCGATAGAGCGGACAAAGCCCTGTATAGGGCGAAACAGGAAGGCAAAAACAGCGTGGCGGTAATAGAATGAGAAAACTGCATATAGTATCTTTGGGATGCACGAAAAACCTGGTCGACAGCGAGGTTATGCTGGGTAGGCTAAAAAACTACTCACTAACCCAAAACCCAAACGAGGCCGATGTGATAATCGTAAATACCTGCGGATTCATAGAGGCTGCGAAAGAGGAGTCTTTAAATACCGTTTTGAATCTGCACCAACAGCGTAAAAATGACTCCATACTGGTTATGGCCGGATGTCTTAGCGAAAGATATAAAGAGGAGCTTCAAAAGGAGCTGGTGGAGGTGGATATATTTACCGGTGTGGGAGACTATGCCAAGATAGACGAACTTATAGCCAAAAAGGAGTCCCGCTTCTCCAAAGAGGTATATCTGATAAAAGAGGAATCAAGGGTAATAACGGGCTCAAACTACCACGCTTATATAAAACTCAGTGAAGGGTGCAATCAAAACTGCAGCTTTTGTGCTATCCCACAGTTCAAGGGGCGGCTAAAATCGAGAACTATCGACTCCATCACAGAGGAGATAAAAAGGCTGATCCAGCAAGGATACAAAGATTTCACATTCGTATCCCAGGACAGCAGTTCCTATCTTAGGGATTTGGGCGTCAAAGATGGACTGGTGGAGCTGATAGAAAGAGTTGAAAAGATAAGCGGAATAAAAAGTGCCAGAATACTCTATCTATACCCATCCACGACCAGCGAGGCGATGATAGATGCCATAGCAGATTCTACCGTTTTTCAAAACTACTTCGATATGCCTATACAGCATATAAGCGACAAAATGTTAAAAATTATGAAAAGGGGCGCAGGAGCGCAAAGAACCCTCTCACTGCTTAAAAAGATGCGCAAAGTTCCCGGCTCCTTTTTAAGAAGCACGGTAATTATAG
>JAMOUF010000042.1 GCA_027068245.1 Campylobacterales bacterium
AACTCCCATAACCCCGGCATTACAAAATCGGAAGCCAGTGTGGGCCCTACTTTCGACCTGCTCTTCTCAAGAGCCAAAGGACGGGTTTTGATGAGCACCTTCTCCTCCAATATCCACAGAGTATACCAGGCTATAGACCACGGTATAAAATATGGTAGAAAGGTCTGCATAATCGGCCGCTCCATGGAGAAGAACCTGGATATCGCGATGGAGCTTGGGTATATCAAACTGCCGCAAAACATCTTTATCGAACCCCATGAGCTTGGCAAATACAGGGATGACGAGATTTTAATCGTCACCACGGGAAGCCAGGGAGAGTCTATGAGCGCCCTTTACAGGATGGCAACAAACGAGCACAGGCATGTAAAGATTAAGCCGAGCGATACCATCATACTTTCGGCCAAAGCGATTCCGGGAAACGAGAGGAGCGTATCAAGCCTTATAAACTTTATCCAAAAGTGCGGCGCTACCGTCGCCTATCAGGACTTTAGCGAGATACACGTATCCGGACACGCGGCCCAGGAGGAGCAAAAACTTATGATAAGGCTTACCAAGCCCAAATTCTTCCTGCCGGTGCATGGGGAGTTCAACCACCTGATGAAACATAAAGAGACTGCGGTCAAGTGCGGCGTGCCGGAGAGAAATATCTACCTGATGAGCGATGGGGACCAGATAGAGATAACGCCAAAATATATGAAAAAAGTAAAAACGGTCAGGACCGGAAAGACATATATAGACAACCAGCTAAACGAGGAGATAGCCACCGATGTGGTGATAGACAGACAGAAGATGGCCACGGAGGGCGTGGTGGTGATAGTGGCCCAGATTTCAAAAGATACCAAAAAGTTTATCACACCACCCAAGGTAAGCAGTTTCGGACTGGTTCCGGATAGCAAGGACAAAGAGTTTGCTAAGGAGATAAGCGAGCTTTTGGAGCAGATACTGCGTAACAAACCGGAACTGGTCGAGACGCCCAGGAAGCTGGAGAACGATTTCAGGCAGGCTGTGAGGAAGCATATCTTTAGAAAATACAAAAAATACCCCACCATCGTTCCAACTATTTTTATAATGTAGAAGAGTATGGACTATATAAAAATAGCGAAAGAGGTACTCGATATCGAGGCTTTGGCTTTAAATAGCGCCAAAAAGAGGCTTGGAGAGGAGTTTGGGAGGGCCGTGGATATCATCTACCCTCTAAAGGGAAAACTGATAGTAACCGGGGTTGGCAAAAGCGGCCTTGTAGGCGGTAAGATAGCGGCTACCTTCGCCTCTACCGGAACGCCCAGTTTTTTTATACATCCTACCGAGGCGATGCATGGAGATTTGGGGATGATTGGCAAAGATGACGGGGTATTGGCTATCAGCTACAGCGGTGAGAGCGAGGAGCTTATAAAAATCCTTCCCCACATAAAACGGCTGGATATCCCGCTAATTGGAATGAGCGCGGATAAAAACTCCACCCTTGGACGATACAGCGACGCTTTTTTATCCATAGAGGTTGAGAAGGAGGCCTGTCCCCTGCAGGCCGCCCCTACCGCCTCAACCACCCTTACGATGGCCCTTGGCGACGCTTTGGCTGTGGCTTTGATGAAAAAAAGAGGGTTTAAAAAGGAGGATTTCGCCTCTTTTCATCCGGGTGGCTCTTTGGGTAAGAGACTTTTTATCAAGGTCAAGGATTTGGCAAGGTTTGAAAACCTTCCCATAATCGACGAGAACAGCACCTTAAAAGAGGCTATCGTAGCCATCAGTGAGGGTAAGCTGGGAAATGTGCTTATAAGCGGCAAAGACAAAGAGCTCATAGGTGTGCTCAGCGACGGAGACCTGAGGCGGGCTTTGATGCAGGAGGGTTTTTCTCTGGACTCAAAGGCCCTGGATTTTGCCACCAAAACCCCAAAGACCATAGAGGATGAAAGTATGCTGGCCTCCGATGCGTTGAAAGAGATAGAAAAACATAAGATACAGATGCTTGTCATCACAAAAGATGGTAAAATAAGAGGAGTTTTACATATACACGATTTGGTAGAGGCAGGAATTAGATGAGACTTAACAAATATATTTCACACAACACCCCATACTCCAGAAGAGAGGCCGACAGGCTCATACAGGAGGGCTATGTAAAAATCGGCAACAAGAAGGTGACAGAGCCCTTTTACGACGTGCAGCCTGGAGAGAGGGTCTTTTTAAAGGGTAAGCCCGTAAAGCAGAAAAAGGGCTATACCGTCATAGTCTACAACAAGCCAAAAGGCGAAATTGTCAGTAAAAAGGATGACAGGGGCAGAAAGACCATCTATGACAGCCTGCCGGCCAAATACAAAGGGTTCATACCCGTAGGAAGGCTCGATTACGCCAGTGAGGGGTTGCTTTTGCTGACGGACTCGCCAAAGGTGGCCGAGGCTATGATGAGGGGAGATTTGCCACGGGTTTACAACGTAAAAATCAAAGGAGAGGTGACTCCGGATATGGAAAAGGCGATGCTTGAGGGCCTGGAGCTTGAGGACGCCACCGCCGGAGCCCATTCCAAAAGCGATATAAAATCGATGAGCTTCGCCCCGTTTTTCGCATACAGAATAGAGAAAAACTCACCCTCTTACTCCAAGCTCAAAGTGGCTATAACCGAGGGCAAAAACAGGGAGTTGCGACGTTTTTTCTCCCATTTTGGCAAAGATGTGGCCGATTTGAAGAGGGTCGAATACGGATGGATAAAACTTAACGCCCTGCCTACGGGCAAAACCCGCTACCTTACCAAACAAGAATACGATAAATTACATAGATATCTAAAGGAAACGGATGCAAAAAATAGCGATAAAAACCAGTCATAAGTCCGAAATGATAGAGATTACGGATACCGTTAAAGAGGCGGTGATAAAAAGCGGCATAAAAGATGGGATATGCGTTGTCTATACCCCACACACCACCACCAGCGTGATTTTGTTTGAGAATGTGGACCCGAACCTCCAAAGGGACTATCTGGCACATATGAGCCGTCTGGTGCCAAAAAGTGACAGATACGCCCACGGGGAGAACGCCGACGCACATCTGAAATCGGCACTTTGCGGCAGCAGCGTTACCGTGCCCCTTGAGGATGTGAAGCTGCAGCTTGGACAGTGGCAGGGTATATTTTTCTGTGAGTTTGACGGCCCCAGGGAGAGAGAGGTATACATAAAAGTAATCAATGGAGCTTAAGGATATAGTGGGGCAGCCACATCTGCTGGCACCCGACGCCCCTTTTTACAGGCTTTTGCAAAAAAGAGCCCTCCCCCACTCCTTTTTTTACGGTCCTCCTGGAACCGGTAAAACCACCCTTGCCAGAGCCATATGCCACCTCTATGAGGCGGACTTTTTCGAGTTCAACGCCACAAGCTTGAAAATAGACGATATCCGCAAAACTCTCATCAGATACAAGAACGCCCTGCAGCAGCCAATCATCTTCATAGACGAGGTTCACAGGCTCTCGCGCACCCAGCAGGAGGTATTGCTGCCGATAATGGAGAAGAAGAGCGCGTTGATACTTGGCGCCAGCACTGAAAACCCTTTTTTCTCACTTACAGCAGCCATCCGCTCAAGGTCGCTTCTATGGGAGTTAAAGCCCCTTGGCAAAGAAGAGCTTTTAAAGATAATAGATAAAGAGGGAATAGAGATAGAGCCGGATGCGAGGGAGTATCTGATAAACATCAGCCAGGGAGATGCCAGAAACGTAAAGAAGTTTTTGCATCTGGCAGCCAAACTGGATGGACGGGTAAGTCTAAAGACGCTTAAGGCGTTGACGAACAGGGCCTATCATGAGGGAAGCAGCAGCGCCGATACCCACTACGACCTTGCCAGCGCCTTCATAAAGAGCCTAAGAGGAAGTG
>JAMOUF010000043.1:0-2500 GCA_027068245.1 Campylobacterales bacterium
CTATAGATACAAATAAGGTTTTAAATGAAACTTTTATTAATATTTTTTTTCTTTACTTCTCTTTTTGCAAAAGAACTGACTGTTGCGGTTGCCGCAAACGTTACTTATGCAATCAACGATCTGGTAAACGAGTTTAAAAAAACAAACCCGGGCGTTAACGTAAGAGTAATTCTTGGCAGCAGCGGCAAACTTACGGCCCAAATCCAAAACAACGCTCCATACGATCTTTTTTTATCGGCAAACATGAAATATCCAAAATATTTATATGAAAAAGGTCTTGCATACACCAAACCGGTAGTTTACGCAAAGGGAGCAATCGCTTTTGTCTCTTTTAAACACGATCTAAAATCGATAAAAGATATTGAGTCGTTGCAAAACGTGGCGGTGCCAAATCCGAAACTTGCCCCATATGGCGCGGCAAGCATTGAGTTTTTAAGAAATTCTCACATTAATCCGAAAAACATAATTTATACACAGACAATCACGCAGGCTTTGTCATACGCAATCACTGCAACGGACGGGGCATTTATTGCAAAATCGGCCCTTTATTCGCCAAAACTTAATATGAAAAAAAGCGTTCTTGAAATACCTTCCAAATTTTATACTCCCATTAAACAGGGAATGGTAATACTTACAAAGGCAAAAGACAACATGGACGCATATAAGTTTTTTGTGTTTATGTTAAGCAAACCCGCTCAGAAAATCCTAAAAAAGTATGGTTACATTGTTGAGTAATATTGATTTTACACCGCTTTTTTTATCGTTTAAACTCGCTTTTTTTACCACGTTTATTTTGTTTTTTGTATCTCTTCCTCTTGCATGGTATCTGTCTCAAACCAAATCAAAAGCCAAGCCGTTTTTGGAAGCCTTTTTTTCCCTGCCGATAGTATTGCCTCCGACGGTTTTGGGATTTTATCTTCTGTGGGCATTTTCACAAAATTCTCCTTTAGGCGAATTTTTACAAAAGACGTTTGATATCAGTCTTGTGTTTTCGTTTGAAGGCATAGTTGTTGCAAGTTGTATTTATTCACTGCCGTTTATGCTTCAACCTTTACAGAGCGGAATGGAGAGTTTAAACAAAAACATTATCGAGGCCTCTTACACGCTTGGCAAAAGCAAACTTATAACACTGTTAAAAGTGGTGCTGCCTAACATTAAACCCTCAATTTACACGGCGCTTATTATTACTTTTGCGCATACTATAGGGGAGTTCGGGGTTGTATTGATGGTGGGAGGCTCAATACCCGGCGTTACGAAAGTGGCAAGTATCGCTATTTACGAATACGTCGAAAACTTGGATTACACCTCTGCGCACATCTACAGTTTTATATTATTAATGTTAAGCTTTATCGTTTTGATTATCGTAAATATTTACAACTATTCAAAGAGAAAAAATGCTTGAGATTAATCTAATCAAAAAATACCCTTCTTTTATACTTAAAGTAGACCAAAATCTTCAAGCCGGAAATTTTTACGGCGTATACGGTAAAAGCGGAAGCGGCAAGACGACTTTTTTCAGACTCCTTTCTGGGCTTGAAAAAGGAGAGGGAAGATTAAGAGTCGATGGTAAATATTGGCAGGATGAAAAAACGTTTTTGCCTCCCCAAAAAAGAGATATAGGTTACGTTTTTCAGGATTATGCTCTTTTCCCTAACATGAGCGTGCTTGAAAATCTGCTTTTTGTAAGTAACGATAAAAAACTGGCCTTAAAACTTCTTGATATGGTTGAGATGACTCCTTTTAAAAACAGAAAGCCTCATAACTTAAGCGGAGGTCAGCAGCAAAGGGTGGCAATAGCCAGGGCGCTTATGAAACGACCTAAAATTTTACTTCTTGACGAAGCCATGAGCGCGCTAGATGAAGAAGTGAAAGACAAAATCAAAAAAGAGATTTTAGTTATTCACAATGAGTTTAATTTAACCACCTTTATGATTTCGCATCAAAAAAACGATTTTATAGACCTTGCCGATAGTGTTTTAATCTTTGATAACGGAAAAGTCAGCTTAAAAACTGAGTTAAACGTCGTAGAATATATACCTATATATATAAACGGAGAGCTATATTACAAGCCTTCGGTAAAAAACGAAAAAAATCTTCCGCCTCAAAAATCCCTAAATTTAGACTAAATTCACATTTTTTTTGTGAAAAGTGAAAAATTTTTTGAAATTTTTGCAAAATTTCCTTGACATAAGGACAAGAATATTATATACTTTCAGTCCCAAAACGCGAGAGGGCGTTTGGAGATGATTGAGAGCTTAGATATAAGTTGCATACACCCTGAGGGTTGAAGAATGAATTATTTATAGTAATTTATAACCCAAGGGGTTTGAAGATAAGGTCAACGTAACCTTTGAAATAGGACGAACTCAGTAATTTTTATGGAGAGTTTGATCCTGGCTCAGAGTGAACGCTGGCGGCGTGCTTAACACATGCAAGTCGAGGGGCAGCGGCACCCTTCTTCGGAAGGGTGGCCGGCGACCGGCGGACGGGTGAGTAACAC
>JAMOUF010000044.1 GCA_027068245.1 Campylobacterales bacterium
GCATGGTGGCTGGAGATAACGTGGTGCTGAGGGGAAATTTCGCCCTTTATAAAAATGGAACCAGGAAATTATATCTCTCAAAAGAGCCAAAACCCGGATATAAAAAGATATGCAGACCCTACCTGCACTCCAAAAAAGAGTTTTGCATCTACTACAAGGAAGAGATATGAAGATTTTGGTGGAACTTCCCACATGGCTTGGAGATACGGTAATGGCCAGCGAGGCCTTTGGCCATATCGCAAATAACGCGACAGAGATTGTGCTGGTGGGCTCAAAAGCGGCCGTAGATACGCTGAAAAACCATCCAAAAGTCAAAAAAACCGTTATCATCGATAGAAAAAACAGATACAAAAAGCTCTTCAGCATACCCAAAAGCGATATGGCAATATCTTTTAGAAGCCACCTTTTTTCAAAAATCCTCACAAGGCTATCGTCACCCAGCTTTTTTACCTATAAAAAGCCAAAAAAACAGATACACCAGGTTAAAAAGTATCACGACTTCATAGAGAAGGTATTTGAAAAAACCTTTCCACTTGGCAAACCAACGCTTCATTACGGTAAAAAAAGCTACGAAAGGCCTACAGTGGGTATAAACCCCGGAGCCACATACGGCAGCGCGAAAAGGTGGTATCCGGCCTATTTCGCCCAGGTTATAAACTCTCTTGGACCCGGATATGACTATGTGATATTTGGAGGGCCCAGCGAGAGAGATATAGCAAAGGAGATAGAGGATTTGGCAAAATTTCCCGTTAAAAACCTGGCCGGTAAAACTACGATAGAGGAGCTTATTTCCAGCATAGCCGGACTGAATCTTTTTATCACCAACGATTCGGGGCCCATGCATATAGCGGCCGCTTACGATGTTCCAACCGTGGCCCTCTTTGGTCCCACAAACCACAAGGAGACATCGCCCTATTCCAAAAATGCGAAAATCCTCAGGCTTAACCTCGAGTGCGCCCCGTGTATGAAGAGGGTCTGCCCTTTGAAACATCACAGATGTATGGTAGACTTAAAACCTGAATATGTGATAGAAGCTATAAAAGAGTTACAAAAGGAGACTGAATGATAAAGGATTTTATGACAAACGACCACAGGGAGTGCGACAATCTCTACGCTCCGCTGGAAGAGGCCATATCCAAAGAGGACTGGGACAGGGCTTTGGAGCTTTACACTCCTTTCAAAGATGCGATGCTGCACCATTTCGCGATGGAAGAGGAGGTTCTCTTTCCCAAGATGGAGGAGTATGTGGGAGGAGGAGAAGGTCCCATATATGTGATGAAGATGGAGCACTCCCAGATAAAGAGCATAATCAACTCTTTAGGCGAGGCGATAGAGGCCAAGGATAAAAGAAAAGCGTTGGGATACGGGGAGACCTTTATGATAATGACACAACAGCACAATATGAAAGAGGAGCAGATACTCTACACCATGGCCGAGCAGCTACCTTTTGACAAGGAGGAGGTATTGAAGGAGATGAAAGAGGTATGAGGGAGATTTTTTTGGATACGAGGGAGTTCGAGCCGCCAGCTCCCATGCAGATGGTTCTAAGCGAGCTGCAAAATATGATAGAGGGCCAAACCTACATCCACCAGCTACATAGGCTGGAGCCTACCATGCTTTTTAACAGAATAAAGCCCATGGGAATCGAATATATCGTAAAAAAAGAGGGTGATGACTATCATATCTACTACTTCTATCCCGGGGATAAGGATATGGTGAGGGAGCTTTGCGGTGTTTAAGGGAGTAAGTCTGGACCAGGCTCCCCCCTTTGAAGCGCCGCTGCTATTTTTTCTAACCGCTCCTCTTTTTGCCATATTGGCGGGTGCGGCTTTGACAGAGGCCCTCTTTTTCCAACAGCATATCGCCATCTTACACCTCTTCTCGCTTGGATTTATGCTAAACATCATGTTCGGCGCGCTGTTGCAGATGCTGCCCGTGGTAATAGGCGTAAAGTTTCAAAACCCAAAGCGTATGGCCTGGTGGGTCTATATACCGCTAAATACGGGCATAGCTCTATTTTTCATATCTCTTTATTTCGATATCGCCCTTTACCATCCGGCCGCTTTGTTGCTGCTGTTATCCATCGGCTCGTTTGCCCTGCTTACACTTTACAAACTTTTTAACGCTCCAAGCAACACCCCTACGCTTTGGGCTTTCAGGCTGTCGCTTATATCGTTGCTTATTGCGCTGGCGATGGGAGTATTTTTACTAACAACCCTTAAAAACCCGCCTGAGATTTTTGGGTTCGTTCTACCTATGCACGCTCTTTTTGCCGCATTTGGCTGGATAGCTCTTTTGATAATCGGGGTCAGCTATCAGGTGATACCGATGTTTTACGTTACCACCGAGATTGACAGAAGGGTTCAGTATATGGTGATATGGCTGATATCGGGAGCGTTGACGCTGCTGCTTTTGGCCCTGATAACGTTGATGGCAACAGATGAGAATATAGTGGTCACGTTCATTCTCTCGGCAACTTTTGGTTTTATTCTCTTTTTGCTGCTAAATTTCGCCCTCTTCGTATATGCGGTGATGACGCTTTTAAGGCTATACAACAGAAAAAGGTCGATAAAAGAGCCCTCCTTGGGTTTTTGGTATGTTGGTCTGTTCGCAGCCCTGGCCGCTTCCATCTATCCGGCGGCTATGCCCTTTAACCACTTCAGCGATAATATCTACGCCGTTTTGTTCGGATACGGATTTGCCATCAGCATAATTTACGGGATGCTTTACAAAATCATCCCCTTTTTAAGCTGGTTTCATATAAGTAGCAGAGGATTTTTCGATATGCCAAATATGAAGGAGATGGTAGATGAGAGGCTTTTGTATCTGCACCTGGGCCTGCATCTGCTCTCTTTTGCCCTGCTCATCCTCTACCCAAAAGCTGCGGCGCCATTTATAATAGCCGAAAACATCCTTTTTTACATCAATATAAAAAAGGCCGTGAAAATATATTTTGAGTATAAGGCCAAAAAGTCCCCTTTTGAGGGTTTTAGCCGGCAATGAGCTGTTTTATCGTATTTGTAAGCGGCTTTGCGGCCGCCACCTTCCTCCCCATCTACTCCGAAGCCGTATATCTTTACTATCTGCCAAAGACGGAGCATCCGCTGCTGCTGACACTCTGTGCGGCGGTGGGAAATACGCTGGGTTCGCTGGTAAACTACTATATAGGGCTTTTAGGCGAGCACTACCTAAGAAAAAAGGTGGACCCGGATAAGCTGGACAAAGCAGAGAAGATTTTCGCAAAATGGGGAGGATGGAGCCTGCTTCTCTCCTGGGCCCCGGTTATTGGAGACCCACTCACTTTTGTGGCGGGACTTTTCAGATATGACGTTAAAAAGTTTCTGATTTTGGTCTTCATAGCCAAATTTGGCAGATATTTTATACTCTATCTGGGCTGGGCGCACCTCTTTTAAAAGTTCTCGTCAATCAAAGCGCAGAGTATGTGCCCTATCATTATATGCATCTCCTGAATCCTGGCCGTATCGTGAACCCCGACCACTATGGAGCTGTCACAGATATCTTTTATCCGTCCCCCCTCCCTTCCAAGAAGACCTATCAGTTTCGCCCCTCTTTTTCTGGCCTCCTCAAGGCCTCTTAACACATTTTCGCTCTCCCCGCTGGTGCTGATGCCTATCGCCACGTCGCCAGGACCCACCAGCGCCTCCACCTGCCTGGCGAAAACCTGCGAAAAATCGTAATCGTTGGCAATAGCCGTCAAAGCCGAGCTGTCGGTCGTAAGAGCGATTGCGGGCAGGGCGCGTCTCTCTTTTTTAAACCGTCCCACCAGCTCCGCCGCAATATGCTGCGCGTCCGCTGCACTGCCGCCGTTTCCAAAG
>JAMOUF010000045.1 GCA_027068245.1 Campylobacterales bacterium
GCCAAAGAGTATCAGGTGTTTGAGTAAAAAGATGGCAAACTTTCCGTAACCGAAAATATTGAAAAAAAGATACTGCAGATAGTTGTATAATGGGGGCTGCGCGTTGTCGTAGCCTGGCCGCAAAACTGTGGAGATGAGGGCCTGCTCCGCATCGTCGTACTCCAAAGAGCCGAAAAGTTTTATAACGGTAAGTGTCGCAAAATAGAGAGCCAGGGCTATAAAAAATCTATAGCGACTCATAAACTCTTTTAAGCTCACGCTTCAAAACCTCTTCATTGAAATATCTCAACGCCAGCTGGCGGTTTTTCTCTCCCAGTCTTTTTGCAAGCTGTGGGTCTCTCACCACCCTTTGCAGATGCTCTTTGAACTCCCCGAAATCCTTTGCCAGCAACAGGTTTCCATCCACGTTCAAATCGCTTATGCCACCCACATCCATACTTACCACGGGAAGGCCCACCATCATAGCCTGCATCACCGACTGGGGTACCCCTTCCTTTTTGGAAGGGCAAGCGTAAATATCGATGGCGTTTAAAAATGCGTTTGGCTCCATATAACCCACATATCCGCCAAACCCTTTTGCTCCCTTTTCAAACTCCTGGCGGTAGTTCTCATCACGGCTGACGCCGGCCACCGCCACCTCCACATCCTCACCTTTGAGAGCCTGGATTAGCAGATGGGGTCTTTTATCCCGTTTAAGTCCCGTAAGCGCTCCCACCGTTACGCCTTTTAACCCAAGGCTTCGCCTTGTTTTTTCTCTAAGCTCGCCGGATGGGAAAAACTCGCCTCTGTCCGGATAGGAGGGAATGGAGTATATGGGGGTTTTGACACCCTGATTTATAAGCTCCTTTTTGATTTTCGAGCCTGTGGTTATGATGGCGTCTGCCATTCGGTATACCAACCCGGCCCTTTTTGTCAAATCCATATGGCGGCTTCTTACGAACTTTTTGCCAGCCGCCTTTGCCGCGAACAAAGCCGCGTAACTCTCTTTCGAGGAGTGGGAGTGGATGATGTGGATATCCTCGTTTTTTACGATTTTCAGCATCTTAAGAGCGCTTTTGACATCGAGGGCCCCTTTGAAATCTATCTCATATGTTTTTATACCCCTCTTTTGGGCCTCATTTGCTATCCAGCTTTTAGGAGGTGCTGCCAAAAGGGGCTCGTAACCAAACTCCCGTATGGCTTCCAGCTCCTTCAAAACCCTTTTTGCCTGGCCGCCGATTCCTCTCATCCACTCAGTATGCAGTATCTTCACCTAAAACCTTTTTGTATAGTTTCTCCACCTCTTTGGCAAGGGCGGATATATGGTACTTTTTCGATTTTTCATATGCTTTTTCGCCCATCTCTTCTCTACGGGCAGAGTCGTTTTTGAGTTTTTGCACCGCCTCTTTGATATCTTTGGGCGAGTTTACAAAAATTGCGAAACTCTCATCGGCAATATCTGGTATACCTCCAACCGCCCGTGTGATTATGGGTTTTTTGAAGTGCATGGCGTCCAGCAGTATGGAGCCCAGCCCTTCGTTTTTTGATGGAAACAGAAATATATCCGCCGCCTCCAGGTAGGCCGCCACATCCTTTTGAAAACCCGTAAACACAATGTTTTCCACTCCCTTTGCCGCATTTTTCAGCATCTCCTCGTCCCGTCCGGAGCCTACCAGCAGATATAAAATATCCCCATCCTCCGTCATCTTTGCGGCCTCTATGATGTCGAGCTGACCTTTGTCGCTCTGTGCCAGTGCGGCGATGTTTACAACCAGGAACTTACCTTTGTATCTCTCTTTTACCGGGGTTTGGCTCTTTTTGTGTGGGGTTATGGCCGAGGGAATGATGGATATATTTTCATTAAGAGGTTTTATTACCTCTTTTATCGCTTTTGATATGGCGATGATGTGGGCGGCTTTTTTGTAGAGGAGTCTGGTAAAGGGGTTCTTTTTCGGTTTGAATATCACCCTTCTGGTAATGATATATGGGATTTTATAAATCAGGTTCGCCAAAAGGGCCAGCTGTGCCGCCTTTGCCTCGTGGGCGTGGATGAGGGAGCAGTTTTTCAGTTTTGGCAGATATAAAAAAAAGGGTTTTGATATCTCTACGATTTCCACCCCCTCTTTTATATACTCCTTCAGGGGTGAGCCTTTTCTTATTATGAGTTTTTGCGGTATCTCGAGCTGGTTTACAAGCAGTGCGGTCTGCCTCTCGCCGCCTCGAAAACCCTTAGCCAGATTTATGTGACAAATCATCGAAATACCTGTATACATATTTGAAAAAGACCCCGTTGAAGTTTCCAACACCAATTACCAGCCCCCTGTAACCCTCCAAAAAGCCAAGTTTTATCACATAACTTTTGAAAAAGGCGAACGACGCCCTTAAAAACGCGGCAAATGGGTTTAGTTTTTTTTGGTCTTTACGCTCCATTTTGGCATATTTCGCGCTTTTTAGCAAAAACTGCGTCACGTCGTCTATGGCGTAGTGGCGTAAAACGGCCTCCATCTTTTGCCACTTTTTGGCCTCTATGCTCTCGTGCACCTCAACCTCTTTGAAAGAGTGGAATTTCCTGTTATAAAGCCTTTTAATCCAGTCATCCCCCCATCCGGCATATCGTACCACTTTGCCGTAAAACAGGTTTTCCCGCTTGATGGCATATACGGTATCCTCATTTAGCGGGGGCGGGTTGAAGTCTGTCAGCACCTCGTCGCTGTCGATTGCCAAAATCCAGTCGTTTTTCGCATATTTGGCCGCCTCGTTTCGGCTCTTGCCAAAGCCCAGAAACTCACCTTCAACGATTTTTACGTTTTTGAATTTTCCTGCGATACTCAAAGTCAGGTCCGTTGAGCCGTTGTCATACACTATAACCTCATCAAAATCTTTAAGACTCTTTAGACACTCCTCTATATGTTGTTGGGAGTTTTTCGTCAAAATCACCGCGCTAATCATATCTCAAAGCCTTCTTCCATCTGCGGTGGAGCCAGAACCACTCATCGGGCTTTTTCTCTATCACTTTTTGGGTTATATCGGCCTGGGCCTGGGTAAGGGCCAAAATGTCGGCCTCCTCGTTTTGAGTTATCACAGGCTCTATCGGCTCATAAAAGGTTATAGTATATTTTTCGTGGTCTTTTGTGGAGATGAAAACTGGCAGAATTGGGGCTTTGAATTTTCGGCTAAGCAGGCTGAGCGCCGGGGAGTGCATCGCTTTTAGGCCAAAAAACTCCACCTCTATCCCCTCTCTGTCCGTGGTGTGCTGGTCTGGCATGATACCTATGGCCCTGCCTTTTGATATGGCTTTGAGGATTTTTTTCATTGCCCGCCTCTTTGGGATAAGCTCTATATCGAACTGCTCCCTGTTCTTTCTTAAAACCTCGTCCATTGCCCTGCTCTCCAGGGGCCTTCCCACCACACTTACCTTGAGGCCGTATTTTGCCGCCACGGCAAGGGGTATAAGCTCCCAGTTGCCATAGTGCGCTCCCAAAAATAGAACCGGTCTGTCTTTTGGAAGGTTTTTCAGGTAGTGTTCGTTTTCAAACTCCACCTTTTTCAGCACCGCCTCTTTCGTGGTGTTCTGGTTTTGTATGAAGTCGGCCAGGTTGAAGGCCAGGTTTTCGTAGACCCGTTTTGTTATATTTTTCGCCTCCTCTTCCCAGACTTTCAGAGCCTTTGTGAGATTTATTATGGCCGTGTTTCTATGTTTTTTGTCCAAATGGTAGGCCGCCTTTGCCAAAAACCTCAAAATCCCTCTTTTAAAAGGGCTCTTTTTCACCACAAAGGCCAGTGAAAAAAAAGATATATAATAGAGCCTCTCTTTAAACCCCATAAAACTCTCT
>JAMOUF010000046.1 GCA_027068245.1 Campylobacterales bacterium
CGCAAAGGTATCGCGGCTGGTGGCGGTATGATTGAGCTCGATAAACTCCCCGTCGTTGTAAAACCCGACCGTGTGGCGGCCTACTATGTCGCCCCCTCTTAGAGCGAAAACACCGATTTCATCTTTGCTTCTTTCACCAATCTCTCCATCCCTGCCGCTGACTCTGACCTTATCGAGCTCCAACCCCCTGGCCTTCGCGGCATATTCGGCCAAAGTAAGGGCCGTTCCGCTTGGGGCGTCTTTTTTGTATCTATGGTGCATCTCTACAATCTCGATGTCGAAATCCCTAAGTTTTTGGCTCGTCATAGCCACCAGTCTTTTTAGTATGGCGATTCCCAGGCTCATATTTGTGGCATAGAGCACCGGAGCCTTTTTGGAAAGCTCCAGCATCAGATTTTGCTGGTGCTCGCTAAGACCGGTTGTTCCGCTCACAAGGGGTTTTGGATGCTTAAGAAGCTCTTCTAAAAGCGCCTCCGTCCCCTTTGGCAGCGTAAAGTCTATTATAACGTCGCTGTGCTCTATCAGGGTTTTTATATCGTTGGTAACGATCGCATCCTTTACGTCCACATCTATACCCTCCAGCACATGGACGGCGCTAACCCTTGCTACATCGTCGCCGCTCAGGTTTTTTATAAGCAGGTTTCCAACCCTGCCGCCTCCGCCATATATACCAACATTTATCATCAGACTATCTCCTCAAGTTTATCTACATACTCTATCGCACTGATTGCCGCCACCGCTCCATCACCTGCGGCACATACAACCTGCTTCGCGGCCTCCATCCGGATATCTCCGGCGGCAAAAAGCCCTTTTACGTCCGTTCTCATTTTCAAATCCACTATAACCTCGCCATATTTGTTCACGCTGCATAAAAAGGTGCCATCTTCTTGTTTTAGAACCTGGTTGTTGACATTCATTCCCACAAAGACAAAGACTCCCGGAACCTTCAAATCTATCTCTTTGCCATCTTGCTCTATGATGATTCCCTTCACGCCTGTCTCGTCACCATAAACCTTTTTGACGCGTGCGTTTAAAATAAGTTCGATTTTTGGATTTTTAAGCACCCGCTCTATGGTCGAAGGAGCGGCTCTGAAGGTATCTCTTCTGTGTATCAGATAGACTTTGGAGGCGATGTTGGCAAGATATAAAGCCTCTTCCAAAGCGGTGTCTCCACCGCCGATAACCGCCACCTCTTTATCTTTGTAGAAAAAGCCGTCACATGTGGCGCAAGTGCTGACACCCCTTCCGAAAAACTCCTCCTCACCTTCGAATCCGGCCTTTTTCGGAGTGCTTCCGGTAGCCACTATGACCGATTTGGCCAGCTCTTTATTGCCGTCAAGCAGCTCTATGGTAAAGGTTTTGTCACTGTTTTGCGAAACTCTTTTCACCTCGTTCATATGGTGTTTCAGACCAAAACGCATCGCCTGCTTGGGCCAGCACTCCATAAGCTCCATTCCGCTTACGGGCTCACAGTATCCAGGATAGTTCTCCACCTCGCTTGACTGGGTGATAGCTCCGCCCGGAAGGCCCTTTTCATACATCACAACATTTTTCAGTCCACCCCTGGTAGCGTAAAGACCCGCCGTAAGCCCTGCGGGCCCGCCGCCTATAATTGCCAAATCAAGCATATCAGCTCCAATATAGTTATTTAATACGATGATAGTAAAAAGAGGCTTTAAATAGGATTAAGCAGGAGAGACCTCCTGCTTTGATTAAGAAAGAAGGGCGTCGAGTTTCTGTTTGAAAACATCTTTACTCGCGGCTCCAACCATCTGGTCCACAAGCTCGCCGTCTTTAAAGAATAAAATGGTAGGAATCGAGCGGATTCCATACTGGATAGCGATATCTTGCTCCTCATCGGTGTTTACCTTCGCTATAACAGCTTTACCCTCATACTCCTGAGCCAACTCGTCGATGATAGGAGCTATCATTCTACAAGGTCCGCACCATGGCGCCCAAAAGTCAACCATAACAACTTTGTTGTTTTTGATTACCTCATCAAAGTTAGATTTATTGAGTTCAATAGGTTTTGCCATTTCCATCTCCTTTGTTTTATTTCTCACATTCGAGATAGTTATTATACTTAAAAATCGTTAAAATGTAATGTTTTCCAAAAATTCTATCTCGCTGCCCGTTATCACCGCATCGAACTGATAGTCCATATTTAAGCCCTTTTTACTCATATAAATATCTGCGCTTTTTATAATCTTTCTAAGCTTGGCCGCATCTATTTTGTATATGGCCTCATATTTTTTGGAGTATTTCACCTCAACAAAGTGGAGTATATTCTCTTTGAGAGCTATAATGTCAATCTCACCGAACCTGGTATGGAAGTTTCTATCCAATATCGTAAAACCCCTGGAGATTAAAAAATCCACGGCCATATCTTCACCGAGCGTTCCGGCTTTTCTCACAACACATATACCTTTACGCTTTTAAACCTGGCCGTCTTTACAAACTCATCCCCCTCGTCTCCAAACAGATAGTTGATATGGCTTTTTGCGTGATGAAAGGTGGTATAAAGCGTTCCTCGTTTAAGCCCTTTCGTAAATTTAATCTTCAAAGGGGCGCTTTGGCCATATCTGCTCTTTAAAACCACCCTCTCCCGTCCTTCGAAAAACTCCCTGTCCCGCTCGCTGACGAAAAGTATATCCTCCCTGTGTCTTTTTGCCAAAGTATCGCACAGCGATGTCTGGGCCGCGTTGTTGTAATGGGTGATGATTCTGCCGGTTGTCAGGTAGAAGTGGGGGTCTCTTTTTTCCAAAAGCTCTTTAAACATCCCCCTGACCTCGTAACCTTTGTATCTAAAATAGCCAAAGCCGTCTTTCGTTCTGAAACGCTCTTTGTGAAGAATTGGCGTATCGGTCTCAAAAACTGGCCACTGAAGGCCTCTTAGAGGCTCTTTTTCCAGCTTTTCGTAACTGGCACCGCTAAATCTTTGCGATGCGACTCTTCTTACCTCGTCCCAAACCTCTTTGGACTCTTTGTAGTCGAACTCTTTGTCGAAATGGCGGGCGATAGAGGTTATTACCTCCCAGTCATCGGGCAAATCGCTCTTTACGATAGGCGTGGAGAGATGCAGCCGTCTTTCGGCGTTTACATAGACCCCCCTTTTTTCATAAGCGCTCTTTACGCCAAAAATTATATCGGCATATTTCGTTATCTCATTGAACGCCACCTCGTTGACTATCAAAAGCTCCAGCTCTTTTAACGCTTTTTTTATCTTGTTCTGATTGGGGTGGATGTGGGCCAGATCCTCTCCCATATTGAATATCGCCTTTATTTTTCCATCCAAAACCGCATCTATCACATCCGGAGTCATCAAACCCTCCACCTCCGGCTTTTTATAGTCCGGAAGGTAGTATGGCAGCATACCCATATCACAGGTTCCCTGCACGTTGTTCTGGCCTCTAAGAGGCATCAGTCCAGCTCCCTCTTTTCCTATGTTTCCGGTAAGCAGAGCCAGGTTGCTTATAGCCATTACGGCGTAGCTTCCATCGGTATGCTCCGTAACGCCCAGCCCCCACAGTATCATACTCTTTTTGTGGCTCAACTCATACGCGGCCTTCTCTATCTGTGTTGGCAGGTTTTCGTATCCCCTTATATGGCCAAGTATATCAGGGTTGCTGAACTCATCTTGTAAAATCTGTTCTTTATACTCATCAAAGCCTTTGCATCTGCTCTTTATAAACTCCCCATTCTCCCACCCCCTCTCCAAAATGACCCTGGCTATCATATTGAGTATCATCAAGTTGGTCTCATAGGGAATACTCAAATGGTTGGTGGAAAATTTGGTTAATGGAAT
>JAMOUF010000047.1 GCA_027068245.1 Campylobacterales bacterium
TGAAAACATCATAAAAGCCGAAGGTTACGACAATCTAATCACCGCCCACCAGCTAAACGACAATTTCGAGTGGCTTTTGATGCAGCTTGGCAAAGGAGCTGGAGCGGCGGAACTTGTGGGAATGAGTCCTGTAAAGGAAAAAGAGGGATACCACATCGTAAGGCCGCTGCTTTTTACCTCAAAAGAGGAGATATTGAACTATCTAAAAGAAAACAAAATCAGATATTTCACCGACCACTCAAATTATGACGAGAGCTTTTTTAGAAACTACATCAGACATAATTTCAGTGAGAGGTTTTTAAAAGAGTTTCAAGAGGGGGTAAAAAAGAGCCTTGAATATCTTAGCCAGGATAAAGAGCTTTTGGAAGAGCAGATAAAAATTGGCAACATCGAAGATCTTTATGTTGCCAAATCCCACAAAAACGATGTTTTGACATTAAGAACGCTGGATAGGATTTTTAAAAAAGCGGGCTATTTGCTTAGTGGGTCTCAAAAAGATGAGATGCTGAAACAAAAAAGCGGCGTAATAGCCGGAAAGTATGCCTTTTATATAGGAGATGTGATTCTTGTTGCGCCCTATATAAAACAGGGCCTGACAAAAAAAGAGAAAGAGCTGTTTAGAAAATTCAAAATTCCCAAACAGATCAGGCCATATATGTCAAAGGCTGGTATAACTATTTCCGCTCTACAAAACTGTATAGAAAGATTAAAGAGCTGTATCTGATCTTTTCGCCCTCTTTTTTAAACTCCACCGGATAGCCGATCTTTGCCGGCAGCCCTTTACTGCGAAGATCGTTTAACATCTGAAAATATTTTTTGGGTGTATCAAAAAGAGCCGTCACCATATAGCCTTTTTGCATAATATGTCTATCTACCATCTCCTCGCCGCTCTTTTCAAATCTCTCAACTTTGCCGTAATTTGCAACGAAATTTTTTAGATCAACCCCTTTTTCAAAATGGATCAGATATTTCTCTACACCTTTAAGATTTTCATACTTTCTTGTAAGATCTTCACGATTTTGAAAGATATATTTTTCTAAAGTCTGCTGAAATCTGTATCTGTTTTTAAGCTCCACATACCTGTCAAGATCTTTCATAACGATAAAATCCGCCAAGATATAGGTAAAGAGTATAAATACGATCATAAGTAAAAACAGAAAAAGATCCTCTTTGTTTATGTGTAAATTTAGTCTAATCATTTTCCAACTCTTTATATGTGGCTGTAAAATAGTATTTTTTACCCTCTTTTCTCATCTTAAATCCGCTCTGTTGGTAAAATCTGGAGAGCTTGGAGTGGATGGATTCCAAAAAAGAGCTTCTCTCTTTTGCAACGCCCTCGATCTTCAAACCATTTTTTAACAGTTGCAGATAAGTTAGATATATATTATCCGGAACGATATTAAAAATATCTTTAAGTTTTGACGATATCAGCTCATTGTTGTCTTTTATCTCCATCGCTACCGGTTTTATCATATTTAGTTTCATAATCCGGCTTTGAAGGTTGTTATTGATATTCGCCACCTCTACCTGTTTTTTTATAGCTTCGTCAATTTTGTTCTTATAAATATAGTTGTTATAGCGCAGATAGATATCGTATAAGATCAATCCCGCCAAGATGGTAAGTCCCGTGGCGAGGATAAACTTTCTGTTTATACCTATTCTTACCTCGTTTGGCTTATATGTGGTGAAATATTTTGAAAGATTGGGGTTTTGGCAAACTTTTTCCAGGTCCACTTTCTCATACTCCACTGGAAGCATGATCTTATCTTCCAGATCCGGATCGTTAAAAAATCCATCATCTACGTAATATATATATACATGTTCGATAAAATAGCTGTCGGGAAGTTCATAAAACTCTCTTAAAAAGGCCTCTATAATATCTTTTAAATCTTTTTCATCCAGCCTGTAGGCCTTCGCGAACACCACTTTTCCATCGGAAAATGTGGCTAAAAAGATATAGTCCTCCACGGCCAAAATCCAAAGGGCGTCGTTAACTCCCTTCTCTTTGTGCTTATAGTATAGATAAGTATAAGGAGAGAGAAGGGATGCGGTGGTATTTGCGGCTTTTATCTGGTTTATCTCTTTTAAAGGAATTCTTATAATCCAGCCGTCGTCATGGACGATCTCCACAAAGGAGGGGTCGCTAATCTCTTTATATACTATCTGCTGATCCGGTATATCCAAAAATATACAGTTTTTTACTCCCACCCCAAACCTTTAATCTATTTTAGAGTATTGTAACATCACCTTTTTGATATATTCCTTAGACCTTTGCATATCCAAATCTTTTATATCTATAGGCTCACTTATATAAAAATCGATTGTGCTGAAGGGTTTGGGTATCAAAAACCTGTCCCAGCTCTTAAGCTGCCAATATTTTGACGGGGCGTAGCTAAAGACCACTATCTTTGCGCCGCTCTTTTTGGCAAGGGTGACTATACCCCCAGCCACGCTCTTTCTGGGACCCCTTGGACCATCTGGGGTAATACCCACATCATAACCCTTTTTAAGCCTTTTTATACCTTCCAAAAGGGCCTTTACTCCCCTTTTGCTCGAAGAGCCCCGGATAGAGGAGATGTTAAAAAAACGCATTACTCTGGCTATTATCTCACCATCGAAGTGGTCGCTTATGACTACGGCCACTTTTCCTCTCTTTCTTACTTTTTTATATAAAAAGGGCTGCATAAGAAGCTCGGAATGCCAAAAGGCTATAATCACAGGCTCATTTGGAAAGGAGTCTGGTAGAAAGAATCTCTTTTTACAGCTTAGATAGAGAAGTTTTATAATCACGGCCCCAAAGGGCGGCAAAAGAAAAGCCAGAACTTTTCTTCTGAATCTTTTCAAACCAGCTCACCCTCTAAACTGAGCCGGGCCGGTTTTGTGATTTTTACCTTTTTAAATTTACCCAAAAGCTCCTCGCTCCCTTTGACCTTCACTATCATATTGTTATTGGTGCGGCCGGCCACATATCCGCCCGGTTTCAACTCTTCAAAATAGACCTCGTAAACACGGCCTTCATTTAGCCGGCTTATCTCGTCTAAGATCTCCTGATGTCTTTTTTGAAGACGGGCAAGCCTTGCGGAAGCCAAATCCTGGGGAACCTGGTTTTGATAGTTTTGTGCCGGGGTAAGCGGCCTTGGGGAGTATTTGAAACTGAAAATCTGCTCGAATCTCACCTTCTCCACCACATCCATCGTATCTTCAAAATCCTCTTCACTCTCTCCTGGAAATCCTACTATTATATCGGTGGATATATGCACATCTTTTACCATATCTCTAAGTTTTAACGCTCTATCCAAAAACCACTCTTTGCTGTAGCCTCTTTTCATATCCTTCAAAATCCTGGTGCTGCCGCTTTGAAGTGGCATATGCATAGATTTACAGATTTTGGGATTTTTCGCGAACTCCTCCAAAAACCTGTCATCCATATGGAGTGGATGCGGGGATGTAAAACGGATACGCTCAACCCCCTCTATCTCGCTTACCATCTTCAAAAGGTCGGTAAAATCCATCTTTTTTTCATAGCCACTGAATCTTCTACCGTAATTGTTGACGTTTTGACCAAGTAAAAATATCTCTTTTGCTCCCTTTTGGACCGCCTTTTTTGCCTCCTGGATTATCAGGTGGGGCGGGATGGATATCTCCTCCCCGCGGGTATGGGGTACGATACAAAAGGTGCACTTCTTGTCGCATCCTATGGATATGTTTATAAGGGCTTTGTATGGAGAGCTTCTAAAATCGCCAAAGGCATATGTGCTCTCATCGTAGTCTATATCCACCTCAACGGCACGCTCT
>JAMOUF010000048.1 GCA_027068245.1 Campylobacterales bacterium
TTAAGCGTTTTATACTGAACGATAGGCTCTCTGTAACTGCTTATATCTATCATATAAAGCAACGTTTTGGTTCTTTCTATATGTCTTAGAAACTGCAGTCCCAGCCCCTTGCCCTCGCTGGCACCATCTATGATACCAGGTATATCGGCCATCACGAAACTTTCAAATTCGCTTATTCTAACCACGCCAAGCTTTGGTGTAAGCGTGGTGAATTCGTAGTTGGCGATTTCGGGCCTGGCGTTGGAGATAGCGGAAATCAGTGTGGATTTGCCAACGTTTGGAAATCCCACAAGGCCCACGTCGGCTATGAGTTTAAGCTCCAGACGCACCCTTTTGCTTTTACCTGGAAGTCCCGGCTGCGCGTATGTGGGGCGCTGTTGGGAGGCGCTTTTGAAGTGCCAGTTTCCTTTGCCGCCTTTTCCCCCTTCCAAAAATAGAACCTTCTGACCATCTTCTACCAAATCCAGCAAAACGTCTCCGCTTTCAGCATCGATCACCTGGGTTCCGGGAGGAACTATCAAAGTCAAATCCTCACCCTTTTTCCCGTGTTTTCTTCTGCCTTCACCAGGCCTGCCGTTTTGGGCTTTCAATACCTTTTTGCCTTTGTAGTGCGAGAGCGTGTGGGTGTTTTTGTCAACCAGAAAGTATACGTTTCCGCCAAAACCTCCGTCACCGCCGTCGGGGCCGCCTTTTGGAACGAACTTCTCCCTTCTAAAACTTACCGCTCCGGCTCCCCCTTTTCCGGAGTGCAGGGTCAATTCAACATTATCGATAAACATCAGTTTTCCCTTTATTGTTTAGACATTAGTTATCAGTATTTTAATATAGCAGATTTTGGGAAGTTTAGCCATTAGCCGAGCCGTCCTAATGACTGATAACCAATGACTAAAAGAGGAAAGAGGCCTCTTTTAGGAGGCCGGATATACAGAAACCTTCTGTCTTGTCTTATCCAATCTTTCAAATTTTACATATCCGTCTACAAGAGCGAATATAGTGTGGTCCTTTCCAAGGCCTACATTGTTTCCGGGATGGATTTTGGTCCCTCTTTGTCTTATGATGATATTTCCGGCTCTAACGAACTCTCCGCCGAATTTTTTTACGCCTAAACGTCTACCCGCACTGTCGCGGTTATTTTGAGTACTACCTTGACCTTTCTTGTGAGCCATATCTTCTCCTTATGCTATTTTGGTTATCTTAACTCTTGTAAAATCTCTTCTAAACCCTCTTTTGAGTTTTGAATCTTTTCTTCTTCTTTTTTTGAAAATCACAATCTTTTTGTCCCTGCCTTCGTTGATGACTTCACCCTCGACAACGGCTCCCTCTATATATGGAGCGCCCACTTTCAGCTCCTCGTCAAAGATAGCCAAAACCTCTTTGAACTCAACTTTGGTCTTTGGCTCAAGGCCCATTTTGTCGAAGTTGATGATGTCACCCTCTTTTACTTTATACTGCTTTCCGCCGTTTTTTATAACTGCATACATCTTGCCAATCCTTTGCCGATTTTAGTTGCGAATGATACCTGAATTTAGTTTAATCTTTGTTTAAAGTTTTGCAATAGCTTCAATCTCTATCAACGCCCCTTTTGGAAGGCTCTTTACGGCCACCGTGCTTCTGGCCGGCTTGTGGCCCGCGAATTTTTTCTCGTAAATGGCGTTGACCTTCGTAAAATCATCCATATCGGCCAGGAAAATCGTGGTTTTTATCACCTTTTGCAGTGAGCTGCCAGCCGCTTTTAGAACGTTCTCCAGATTTTCAAGCACCTGCTTGGTCTGCTCTTCCACGCCTTTTGAGAGTATCTCCTCGCTCCCATCAGGCTTTAAAGCTATCTGTCCGGATGTATAGAGCATATCACCCACCTTTACAGCCTGTGAATAGGGCCCTATCGCCTGGGGTGCATCAGCCGTTTTTACATATTCCATTTTTATTCCCTTTTAATTTTTTTCCCATTATTATAGTAAAAGAGGAGGAGTAAATGAAAGAGGAGATAAAAAAAGAGCTGTTTAAAACTATCGATTCACTGAAAGACAAAGTTATAAGAGTTAGAAGAGATATTCACCGCCATCCGGAACTATCCGGAGAAGAGGAGCATACAAAATATCTGGTAAAAGGGATTTTGGAGATTGAAGGGTATGAGATAAAAGAGTTTAAAAACCACAACGGGCTTATAGCCGATTTGATTGTGGACGAGAAAAAACCCTTCGTAGCCATCAGAGCCGATATGGACGCACTGCCGATAGAGGAGCAAAACGACAAACCCTATAAAAGCGAAGTTCCAGGCGTTATGCACGCCTGCGGCCACGACGCCCACACAGCCATCGCCGTGGGTGCGGCCATAGCCTTTGCCGGGGTTAAGGATAAACTGCCTATGAACGTTCGGTTCATATTTCAACACGCAGAGGAGGTAAACGAGGGAGGAAGCGAGGATTTGATAAAAGACGGGGCGCTGGAAAACGTAAAGGCGATATTCGGCCTGCATGTCTACCCCTACCTCAATACCGGAGAGATTGGATACAAATATGGTGTTATGATGGCCAGCGCCGATACATTCGAGATAGAGATTTTCGGTAAGAGCGCCCATGGGGCCAGGCCCCACGAGGGTGTGGACGCCATACTGGTCTCATCCATGTGCGTAAACTCGCTAAACCATATCATCTCAAGACGTATCGACCCGCTACATCCGGCCGTCATCAGCCTTGGCACCATCGAGGGCGGAACGGCGCCAAACATCATCTGCGACCACGTAAAACTAACAGGCACCGTTAGGACGGTAAACGAGCAGGTAAGAAACAAAATTCCGGATATGATGGAAGAGAGCATCAAAGGGACGGCCCACTCCATGGGCGCCAAATACAGCTTCAGATACAATTTTGGTAATCCGGAGCTGATAAACGACGACAAGATGGTGGATATAATCGTAAAGGTGGCAAAAGAGGTAGTGGGCGAGAAAAATGTGATAGACTTGAAGGAGCCGGTTATGGGCGGCGAGGATTTCAGCAGATATCTGCAGATTGTGCCGGGAGCCTTTTTCAGACTGGGTATCTGCAATCCCAAAAAGGGGACCTGCGTATCCCAGCACCATCCGAAATTCGACGTAGACGAGGATGCCCTGCCCGTGGGTATGAAAATATTAAGCGCGGCTGCGCTGGAGGTGATGTTTGAACAAGATAAAACTGACACTGCCAAGTGAGATAGAGTTTTGGAGGCTTGTGGAGGCTCTGCTTGAGAGGCTTTACGAGCTGGTGAATTTTCCCAAAAAAGAGGGAGAGGAGCTGAAAGAGGCGGTAAAAGAGCTCTTTTTCAACGCCTGCATACACGCCTATAAAGATGAGAAGGGCGAGGTGGAGATAGAGGTGGAACTGCTCGACAACGGGATAATCGTCAATGTAAAAGACAAGGGCGAACCCATGGATGAGCGGGTTTTAAAAGATATGAAAACCGAAGGGTTCAAAAAGATAAACTCCCTTGTAGACAGCTTCAAATACTTCAATCTGGGGCTTGAGGGCAAGAAATTCAGCGTTGCCAAATATGTGCCGATAGAGCTGAAACTCAAAGAGGATATCTCTTTTTACAGTGACATTGGCGAGGATTTCGACGATATAGCAAAGGAGCATCTAAAAGAGAGGCTCGTCGTCAGGGAGTTTAGAGAAGGGGATGAGGTATGGATACCCAAACTCATCTACAGAAATTATGGATATACCTATTTCAAAGACCTCTTCTACTATCCGGATAAGATTTTAAAAAAGGAAAAGAGCGGCCAGATACTCTCCATCGTGGCCGAAATCGACGGCCA
>JAMOUF010000049.1 GCA_027068245.1 Campylobacterales bacterium
AAGCGAGCTGATATTTGCCGATATAGCGCAGCTGGAAAAGAAGATAGAGCGCCTCAACAAACAGCTAAAAGCCGACAAAAAGGCCAAACCCCTGTTGGATGTCGCCCTTGAGCTTAAAAAACATCTTGATGAGCTAAAACCGGTAAGGACTTTTGAGAAAAAGGATGAGGAGGCTTTCAGGGAGCTTAACAAGGAGCTTAGATTTTTAAGCGCCAAGCCGGTGATTTTTGGAGCCAATGTGGATGAGGAGAGCCTGGTGGAGGACAACCCATATGTAAAAGAGGTAAAAGAGTATGCCAAAAGCGTGGGTGCGGACGTTATAAAACTTTGTGCCAAGATTGAAGAGGAGCTGGTGGGCCTAAGTGACGAGGAGGCCAAAGAGCTGCTTGAGGATTTGGGCGTAAAAGAGAGCGGCCTTGAAAAGATAATCAGAACCTCATTTGAGAGGCTTGGTCTTATAAGCTACTTCACAGCAGGGGTTAAAGAGGTTAGAAGCTGGACCATCAAAAGGGGCTGGAAGGCTCCAAAAGCGGCAAGCGTTATACATAACGACTTTGAAAAAGGCTTTATCAGGGCCGAGGTTATAAGCTATGAGGATTTTATAAAATATGGCGGCGAACAGGGAGCCAAAGAGGCAGGCAAGATGAGATTGGAGGGCAAGGACTACGTGGTGCAAGACGGAGACGTGATGCACTTTAGATTCAACGTCTAATAAGTATCACCCCGCACTCCAGGTGTGGGGTATATGGAAACTGGTCGAAAAAGGCCAGTTTTTTTATATCAAAACTCTCTTTTAAAACTTCCAAATCTCTCTTTAGCGTATCCGGATTGCAAGAAATATAGATGATATTCTCAAACCTTTTTGCAAGATTTATCGTAGCCCCATCAAGCCCGCACCTTGGCGGGTCCACGAAGAGGGTTTTGAAGTGGTAGTCCTCCAGCTCCAAATCTTTTAGCCTGTTGAAGCTGCGCTCTTTGTTTAAAGCCTGTGAAAACTCCTCACTGCTTATGCGGACAAAATCGATATTTTCTATGCCGTTTATATTTTGTGCCTCTTTGGCCGCTTTTATGCTGGACTTGCTAATCTCGGTGGCTAAAACCCTGTCGAAATTTTGAGCCAGGGGCAGCGTGAAATTCCCGGCACCACAGTAAAGCTCAAGCAAATCGCCTCCAAAACCTTTTGAGTTCTGTTTGGCCCACTCTATCATCTTTATGTTTACATAAGGGTTTGGCTGGGTAAAACTGCCTTCTTTATGGATATAGGTATACTCTTTGTCAAAAACTGGAAGCCTCTCATATATAAAATCCCGCCCAACGACGATTTTTACTCCCCTGCTTCTGCCAACTATATTTATACCCATATCTTCAGCCAATCTTTGAGCCTCTTTTTGCCACTTTTCATCTATCTTTTTGTGGTATATCAGGCTCACCAGCACCTCGCCCCAAAGCCCGCTTAAAAAATCGACTCTAAAAAGCCGCTTTTTTAACATGGGGCTTCTTTTTATCTGCTCCAAAAGTTTTGGCATAAGGGAGTAGACGGGTTTTAGGACAATGGGACATTGCTCTATTTGTACGAAGCCGCCTCCCTCTTTATGCATGGCGTAGCTGATATCGTTATCATCTTTGTAGATTTTAAACTCGGCTCTCGCCCTGTAGTGGGAATCAGGAGAGGTAAAAACCTCATAAGGGGCATCGAAGCCCTCTTTTACGCCTGCCAGCTTTTTTTGCAGCTGCCCCTCGTATCCACCCTCATATATCTTACAGCTGCCGCACAGCCCAAAATAGTCGCAATTCATTAAAGTTTCAATCCTTTTAGGGTAATATTTTTAAAATTATACCCAAAGGAGAGGTATGTCTTTAAGCGTTGTAATTTTGGCCGCGGGAAAGGGGACCAGGATGAAAAGCCCCCTGCCAAAAGTGCTGCATAAAATCAGTGGAAAGCCCATGATTTGGCATATAGTCAATGAAGCGAAAAAACTTGGAGAGGATGTGACGCTCATACTGGGACATGAGGCGAAGAGCGTGGAGGAGTTTGTAAAGGATTTGGGCGTTAAAACGGCACTTCAGGACCTAAAGAACTATCCTGGAACCGGAGGGGCGCTGAAGGGGTTTGAAAGCGAAGCGCAAAGGGTGCTTGTGCTAAACGGCGATATGCCTCTTGTAACCGCGAAAGAGCTTGAAAAGTTTTTGGATGTGGAGGCTGATATCGTAATGGGCGTCATAAAGCTTAAGGACCCATCCGGATATGGCAGGGTCGTCATAAAAGAGAGCCAGGTGGAAAAGATAGTGGAGCAAAAGGATGCCACTAAAGAGGAGCTTAAGATTGATACGGTAAACGCCGGCGTCTATTTGATAAAAACAGAGCTGCTAAAGCGTTTCATTCCTGCTCTTTCCAATCAAAACGCCCAAAAAGAGTACTACCTGACAGATATCATAGAGATGGCAAAAAAGGAGGGCTACAGCGTAAAGCCTGTTTTCGTGGACGAGGAGAGCTTCATGGGCGTCAACTCCAAACTCGATTTGGCAAAGGCCGATGAGGTGATGCAAAAGAGGATAAAGGAGCGGGCTATGCTCCAGGGCGTGACGATTAGAGCACCTCAAACCGTATATATAGATATAGAGGCCGGGTTCGAGGGTGAGTGCGAGATAGAGAGCTGCGTTGTGATAAAGGGTAAAACCATCATAAAAAACTCCCACATCAAATCCCACTCCCGCATAGAAGAGAGCCAAATAGAATTCAGCTCCATAGGCCCCTATGCCAGAATTAGACCTGGCTCGATTATCCAAAAGAGCCACATAGGCAACTTCGTGGAGGTGAAAAAGAGCCGCCTAAACGGGGTAAAAGCGGGACATCTAACCTATCTTGGAGACAGCGAGATAGAGAGCGGAACGAACATAGGAGCAGGCGTGATTACCTGCAACTACGACGGAAAGAGCAAATATAAAACAAAAATCGGCAAAAACGTATTCGTTGGAAGTGACAGCCAGCTTATAGCCCCCATCGTTATCGAAGATGATGTTATAATAGCGGCAGGAACCACGCTAAACAAAGATGTGCCAAAGGGGTCGATGGCTATAAGCAGGGCTCCTTTGAAGATTATAAAAGATTTTTACTACAAATTTTTTGGGAAGAAGTGATGTTGAAAAATAGAAAAATACTCCTTGGAGTTACCGGAAGTATCGCCATTTACAAATCTTTGGAGCTGCTGAGGCTTTTTAAAAAGGCAGGAGCTGAGGTAAAAGTGGTTATGACGCCCAGCGCGCAAAAATTCATAACCCCTCTTACCTTTGAGGCTGCCGGCAGCCAAAAGGTGCTGACGGATGAGAGTGAGGATTGGACCACATCCCACAACCATATCGGCGTTGGCGAGTATGAGGTGTTCGTCATAGCCCCCGCTACCGCCAACACCATCAACAAACTCTCAAACGGCATCGCCGACAACATTTTGCTCCAAAGCGCCCTGGCCTTTGACAAACCAAAGCTTATAGCCCCGGCGGCCAATACCAATATGTATCAAAACAACTTTACCCAGGCCTCTTTGAGGCTTTTAAAAATCAACGGTTTCAAAGAGATAGAGCCTACCACAAAGGAGCTGGCCTGTGGGGTAGATGGAAAAGGGGCGATGGCCGAGCCTTTGCAGATTTTTTACGAGACGGCCAGAGAGCTTTTGAAAGAGGAGTTTTGGGAGGACAGAAGGGCCGTGGTGACTGGCGGGGGCACGATAGAGCGTATCGATGACGTGCGATA
>JAMOUF010000050.1 GCA_027068245.1 Campylobacterales bacterium
ATCAGTGTTCTTATGATAGCCACGGTCAACGGAAGTTTCATGGTAATTTTCGTTCCCACGTCCTTTTCGCTCTCGATCTCGATAACGCCCCTTAGGGAGTGGATGACGTTTGCCACCACATCCATTCCCACTCCTCTTCCTGAGAGGTCGCTTATCTCGTCCACCGTGGAAAATCCCGGCATAAAAATCAGCTCATACGCCTCTTTGTCGCTCATCTGCTCGGCCTGCTCCGGTTTTATAAGCCCTTTTTCGATAGCTTTTTGTTTGATTTTCTCCGCATCTATTCCCCGGCCGTCATCCTCGATAGATACGATAATCCTGTCTCCTTCTTGCAAAGCGGAGAGGATGATGGTTCCATATTCCGGTTTTCCTTTTTTTATACGCTCTTCAGGCGGCTCTATTCCGTGGTCTATCGCGTTTCTAACCAGGTGGATAAGCGGGTCTTCCAGCTGGTTTAGGATACTTCTGTCTATCTCCGTATCCTCGCCCTCAAGCTCCAGATTTATCTTTTTGCCAACTTTTTTGGCCAAATCTCTTACGATTCTTGGAAATTTGCTGAATATCCTTTTAACAGGCTGCATCCTTAGCTTCATAACCACCTCTTGCAGGTCCGAAACGCTTCGGCTCATACCCGCAATCGCTTCGTTCAGCTCCTCGATAGCCTCCAAATCCTCACAGTTGGATCTGAAACGGGAAGTTAGTTTGACTATACGGTTTCTATCCAGCACCAGCTCTCCAACCAGGTTCATCAAAGTCGATACCCGCTCGATGTCGATGCGGATAGTCTCCGTCTCCTCTTTTTTGGGAGCCTTTTTGGCTATGGGTTTTGGTGTCTGTTTTTGAGGCGGCGTCTCGCTTCGCTCCTTTGGTTCTTTCGGCTGTTCCAAAGGCTGGCTTGGGGAGGAGGGCTCTTGGGATGAGGGGCTCGTTTTTGGCACCCTCTTTTCTATAAGGTCCTCCACCTCTTTGTTTTCTTCTATAAGTTTGTCGAGCTTCAAAATAAGATCCATATCCCGCTCTTCGGGAGGCAGCAAGATTAGCTCGTCCAAAATTTCGGCCATATTTTTATCCGGATATTTCAAAATAAGATTTTTTATATCCTCGTCAACACCCTCTTTAAATACTATCTCATACTCCCCATCGCCGTTTTCCTCTTTATCATCGTCTTTCTCCTCATTGGAAGGCTGGGGGCTCTCGTTTTGCTCCAGCAGGGAGTGAAGTTTTTTCAAAATATCCTCTATCTCGGCTCTATCCGGAATCTCGTGTGAAGTTTTGAGGCTCTCTATCGAGCTTTTAAGAATATCTATCCCCTCTAAAATGATATCCATCTTGTTTGAGTCCAGACTCATCTCGTCGTTTCTGAGTTTGTCGAAAATACTCTCTATAACGTGGGCCAGTGATATGACGCTCTCAAGCCCCAAAAATCCGGCTCCCCCCTTTAGCGTATGCATACCCCTGAAGATCTGGTTCAAAAGCTCCTTGTTGGTAGGGTCGTTCTCCAGCTCTATAAGCTCCTGGTCCAGGTTTTCCAGTATCTCCTCGGCCTCTTGAATGAACTCTTCAAAAATCTCCTGCATATCCTGGCTTATATCTATATGCATCCTCTATCCTTCGTTAAACATTTTGTCTATATCCTCCTGGTCCACCTCGTTCTCCCAGGCAAACTCCTCCAAAAACTCCTGTGAACTCTTTAAATCGACGCTTTTATCGATAATTTGTAAGAACTCTTCAACTTTTTTCAATCTCTGTGTGATTATATCTTGAAATTGCAAGAATGTGAGAGCCTCTACTATCTTCTCCTGTGCGGCAGGCAGATTTTCTCCCACTTTTTGTAATGTCTCATACACCCCATCGGAGCACTCCTCAATCTCCTGGCGCGCCAGTTGCAGATGGTTCGAGGCAATTTTGATATCTTCGTTTTTAAACATTTCCAGCCCTTTTTATCGCACTTTGTTGAATTATCGGAGATTTCATAAATTTTTTAATTAAAAAAGTATAAAATGTGTTAGATTAAAAAATAAGGAATTTTTTTGGAAAAGAGCAGATCTGACCTGTCCGGATTGGAAAAAGCGGCGATTTTGGTATCGACCCTGCCCGAAGAGGCTACAGTCAAAATTTTTAAAAAACTCAAAGAGCACGAGATCGAGAAGCTTATCAAAACCATCCTAAGCATAGAAAACCCTTCAAAAGAGCTGGTAAAAGGGGTGATAGAGGAGGCTTACGAGTATCTAAAAGAGCTCTCGCCCGTAAAGCTGGCTCCGGAGCATCTAAAAAAGATTTTGGAGAAGGCTTTGCCAAAGGAGGTTTTGGAAAAACTGCTGGACCAGACCTTCGATACCCAGGAGGGAAAGGCTATTTTTCAGGAGCTGGAGAAGCTTGACAGCAAACTGGTGGCGAACCTGATAAAAGACGAGCATCCCCAGGTTATCGCCTTGATACTCTCACAGTTAAAACCCTCCAAGGCCTCGGAGATTTTACAGCATATTCCAAAGCGCGTCGGCATTACCAATATCCAGGAGGAGGTTATTAAGCGGATAGCCTCTATAGAGAAGATATCCAGCCAGACGCTGAAGGTGGTCGCCAATACTTTGGAAGAGGAGCTTTTGACTATAGGTGCCGGCAGCGAGGAGAGCCTAAGCGGTATAGACATAGCCGCCGAGATCGTCAACGCCCTGCCTAAAGAGACACAGGTGGAGCTGCTTGAGGATATTAGAAAAGAGGATGAGATTTTGGCCGAGAACATCGAGGAGAGAATGTTTAAATTTGAAGATATTGTCAAACTTGACAACAAGGCTATCATCGAGATACTCAAAACGGTGGATAAAAATGTGCTTATGATGGCCCTTAAGGGCGCCAGCGAGGAGATTTTAAACAAATTTTTGTCAAATATGTCAAAAAGGGCCGCCGAGATGTTTTTGGAGGATATGGAGGTTTTGGGGCCTGTCAAGAAGAGCGACGTGGAGAAGGCACAGAAAAAGATTATCGAGGAGATCAAGAACCTTATCAACAAAGGTGTGATCGATTTTGGCAGCGCAGACGAGTATCTGTAAAAATTGACTTATATTCTTGATTAATGGCTCTTTTTAAACTATAATAGATGACACTTCTTATGGAAAGGTAGAAAATGTCTGATAGTGATTTCCTCTCGCAAGAGGAGATAGACGCGCTTCTTGGCGGTGACGAGGAGATTGAAACTTTAGAGGAAGAGCTGTCAGACACAAGGCCTTTTGACTTCAGCGAGCTTGAATCGATAAAAAAAGGGGGGCTTCCGGGGCTTGATCTGATCTATGAGAGATGGGTCAAACTCTTTAGGGAGGAGATAAGAAAAATTCTTCCGAAAATCAATATGGTCTCCAAAGAGAGCATATATATCTCCAGATTCAACAACTTCATGTATAAAATCCCGATGCCTTCGAGCTATACCACCTTTACCATGAAGCCGCTTAAAGAGACGGCCCTGTTGGTGGTAGACTCCAGGCTGGTCTTTACCATCATCAGCGTAATGTTTGGCGGGCCGGCGAAGCCTTTCAAGGTGGAGGGCAGGGAGTTTACCAAGCTGGAGACCTATGTGATAAAAGACTTTATAGACACCGCTTTGAAGACTTTGCAAGAGACCTTTAGTACCATTGTCGATATAGAGATAGAGAAGAAGTCGATGGAGCTGAACCCTGCCCTGGCTAAAATAACCAGCGGAAACGAGAAGGT
>JAMOUF010000051.1 GCA_027068245.1 Campylobacterales bacterium
AGAGGTGGTGGTAAAAGAGCTTGTCATAGAAAACGAGTCCGCACCCCTGCCTTTCGTAATAGGCGACGAGAACGTGAACGAGGAGATACGGTTAAAGTACAGATACCTCGACCTTAGGACCAAAAAGGCATTTGAGACTTTCTCCCTAAGAAGCAAGGCCGCAATCGCAGCCAGAAACTTTCTGGACGAGCACGGGTTTTTGGAGGTGGAGACCCCTATTCTAACAAAATCCACGCCCGAAGGCGCCAGGGACTACCTGGTTCCAAGCAGACTCTATCCGGGTGAGTTCTACGCCCTCCCCCAGTCACCCCAGCTGTTTAAACAGCTGTTGATGGTGGCCGGGTTTGATAGATATTTTCAGATAGCCAAATGTTTCAGGGACGAGGATCTAAGAGCCGACAGACAACCAGAATTTACCCAGATAGACGTGGAGATGAGCTTTTGCAGCGAAGATGAGGTGATAGAGGTTGCCGAAGGGCTGATAAAGTCCATCTTCAAAGCTGCTGGAATCGAGGTGAACCCCCCTTTTAGAAGGATGCCTTACAAAGAGGCGATGGAGAAGTATGGCAGCGACAAACCGGACTTGAGATACGAAATGGAGCTGGTGGACGTCATAGACATTTTTGAAAATACGGAGCTTAAGGTTTTCAGAGATATAGCGCAGTTCAAAAAACTCAACCGGATAAAGGCTTTGAACGTAAAAGGTGGCGAAAAACTTACCAGAAAAGAGATAGACTTTCTCACCGATTTCGTCTCGAAATTCGGCGCCAAAGGTCTGGCCTGGGTCAAGGTCAAAGAGGGCAAAGAGCTGCAAGGACCGATAGTGAAGTTCTTAAGCGACGAGGAGAAAAAGGCCCTTATAGAGCGCACGAACGCCCAGGAGGGGGATTTGATATTTTTCGGGGCCGGAGCCAAAAAGACGGTGCTCGACTACATGGGGCGGCTAAGAGGCGAGGTGGCTAAGATGTTGAACCTCATAGAGCCCGGCAGGTATGAGTTTGTCTGGGTGGTGGACTTTCCGATGTTCGAGATTGAGGAGGGCGAGGTTAAGATAAAGGCCCTGCACCACCCTTTTACTATGCCAAAAAACATAGATACCGAAGATATAGAGGAGATGACCAGCCAGGCATACGACATCGTACTAAACGGCGTGGAGCTTGGCGGCGGCAGTATCAGGATACATAAAGAGTCGATACAGGAGAAGATTTTCGAGATTTTAGGCATAGGCGAAGAGGAGGCGAAAGAGAAATTCGGCTTCTTGCTGGAGGCTTTGAAATTCGGAGCTCCCCCGCACGGCGGATTCGCACTGGGTTTTGACAGGCTTGTGATGCTTTTGACGCAAAAAGAGAATATCAGAGACGTCATAGCCTTTCCAAAGACACAGAAGGCCCAGTGTCTGCTAACAAACGCTCCAAGTCCAGTGGATAATCAGCAGTTGAAAGAGCTCCATCTAAGAATCAAAGAACCCAGAAAACATGAAGCTAAGTGACACCAAGAGCGGGGATGTGGTTAGAGTAAAAAATTTCAGCGAGGGTTGTGACGAATTCAAGTGCCGCCTTGAGGTTTTGGGGCTTAGGCGGGGCGATGTGATAAACGTGCTTCAAAACAGCTTTTTCGGCCCCGTCACCGTAGAGGCCCACGGAGCGAAAATCGCCCTTTGCAGAGGGCAGGCAAAAAAGATAGACGTAGAAAAAATTTAAAAGGAGAAGAGTATGAAAAGAGTCTTTTTAATCATAGGCGCGCCTGGAAGCGGTAAAACCACATATGCGGAAATAATCGCCAAAAAGCACAGCGACAAGATTGTCCACTACTCCACCGGCGAGCTTTTAAGAAAAGAGGTTGAAAAGGGAACTCCTCTTGGAGCTATTATCGCCAGTTATATAGACGAGGGAAAACTGGTTCCTTTGGAGATAGTGATGGATACCATCATCAACGCCATCAAAAACAGCGATAAAGATATCATCCTCATAGACGGATTTCCAAGAAGCGTGGAGCAGATGAAGGCCTTTGATGAGATTTTGAAGAAAAATCCGGATATAAAACTTGAAGCCGTTATTGAGGTAGTCGTCAGCGAAGAGACCGCAAAAGAGAGAGTCCTTGGAAGAGGCAGGGGAGCGGATGATAAAGAGGAGGTTTTTGAAAACCGGATGAAAGTCTACCTTGACCCCCTTCCTGAGATAGAGAAGTTTTACGAGCAAAAAGGGCTTTTGATAAAAGTGGATGGCGAGAAGAGCATCGAAGAGGTGGTAAAGGAGATCGAGAAGATAATCTTCTCCAAAATAAAAGAGCAATGAACTTCTACCAGGTCGTTATAGGCTCCGAAATCCTAAACGGTAGACGCAAAGACAGCCATTTCGATTTTTTGAAAGAGGAGCTTTTAAAAAGGGGGCAAAAGCTCAAAGCCTCCTTTTTCATCGAGGACGACCCAAAGCTTATAGAGGATATTTTTACGCTGGTAAAAGGGGACGAAGAGGCGGTGATGTTCTCCTTTGGAGGCATTGGTGCCACGCCGGACGATTATACCAGGGAGGTGGCGGCCAAGGTCTTTGGAGATGGCAGGCTCTATGAGCATCCGGAGGCGAAAAGCGCTATCGAGGAGCGGTTCAAAGAGCAGGCATATCCCCACAGAATTGAGATGGCGAAACTTCCAAAAGAGTCCAAACTGCTTAAAAACCCTGTGACGAACGTGCCAGGCTTCTACCTGCATGATAGGTTTTTCTTCGTGCCGGGCTTTCCAAGTATGGCTCACCCAATGGTAAAAGAGGCTCTCACTCTTTTAAACCTGCCTTATAAAAAGAGCGAACGCCATACCATCTGCGTGGAGGCCAGTGAGAACGACCTGATGGATCTGATGAAACTTATCCCAAAAGAGCTTGACTTCTCCTCCCTTCCCGGCTTTAAAGACGGCAGACCCTACGATGTTCTCTCGCTTGAGGGAGAGGGGGCACAGGAGTGGATGGATTTTTTAAAAACGGAGATAGAAAAAAGAGGTTTCAGGTTCAAAGAGGGGGAGCGTTGCTGATAGTCCACCTGTTTTTGGATCTGCAGCTGCCATATGTCTCCTCTTTGAAAGGAAGAAGAAAGATATCGGGCTCTATAAAAGAGCGGCTAAAAAGAAAAAACCTCTCTGTGGCGGATGTGAGTGGAGAGTATGTAAAAGAGGCTGCATTGCAGATATGTTTTTTAGCCAAAAACGAACCGGAGGCCAAAAAATCTATGGAATCCATAGAGAGGCTTTTGGAGCGATTTTGGAGCGATATTGAGTATAATATCAGTTACGAATTTATATAAAGGAGATGTTTTATGGATATTAGTAAAATCGGAGCCGGAGAGAATCCGGATAAAGTTCACGCGCTTATAGAGATACCATATGGATCAAACATAAAATATGAGTTTGACAAAGAGAGCGGCGCTATCTGGGTTGATCGGATGATGTATAGCTCAATGTGCTATCCGGCAAATTACGGGTTTGTACCCAATACACTGGCTGCCGACGGGGACCCGGCCGATATAATGGTGCTTTGCAGCTATCCGCTTCATCCAGGATCTGTGATAAAATCAAGGCTTATTGGAGTTTTGGTAATGGAGGATGAGAGCGGTATGGACGAGAAGCTTCTGGCGGTTCCAGTAACAAAAGTTGATCCCACATACGAAAATATAAAAGATATTAACGATCTTCCCAAACACACCCTTGACAAGATCAAGAACTTTTTTGAGACATATAAGATGCTTGAGCCCAATAAATGGGTTAAGGTAAAGGAGTATAAAGGCAAAGAGGAGGCCGAAAAGATTTTACAGCAGGCTATAGATAATTTTGTAAAATAGCTTATTTGTTATGTATAAAAAAGCTCTCTATCCCCTTTGCCACACCTTCTGCAAGAAGTTTCTGGTAGTAGGGGTTTGAGAGTCTCATAGCCTCTGTGGGATTGGTTATATAGCCGGTCTCTATCAAAACGGCCGGCATCTGCGCCCCTACCAAAACCCAAAAGGGTCCCGGTCTTACGCCCCCGTCAACCACGCTGAACTTCCTTTTTATGTTTGACAGAATATTTCTTTGTATATCTATTGCCAACTTGTTAGACAAAATGGTTTTCTCTCTGTTTAAAAAATCGAGATAGACGCTTTTTGAGAAGTAGCTCAGATTTTTCATATCCACCCTGTTCTCCAAAGCGGCCACTCTCTTTGCCCTCTCGCTTCTGGTGGGTGAGAGGAAAAAGGTCTCTATGCCTTTCATCGAGAGCCGTTTTCTTTTCGTGGGCGCGGCGTTGGCGTGTATCGATATAAACAGGTTCGCCTTTACGCGGTTGGCGAACTTAGTCCTGTTTCTAAGGCTTACGAAGTAGTCTCCTTTGCGTGTCAGATAGACTTTGTAACCTTTTTGTTTTAAAATAGTGTATACTCTTTTGGCAATCGCCAGCACCACATCCTTCTCTTTTTTTCGTTTATAACCCACCGCACCGCTGTCTTTTCCACCATGGCCCGGATCTATTACCACTATCTTTTTATATGGCGAAAAGATGGGAGTATAAATCTTTGGTTGGGGATTACTATTTTTAACCAGCTTTTTGTCAAGATAGATCTCAAGCTTGCTACCTTTTAACACCTTTTTTGTAAAGATGGGTTTGGAGTTTTCAAAAACGATACGGATCGTATCCGGATTATACTGTGCTATTTTGAGCTGTTTTACACTTTTTAACCTGTATATCTTTTTTGAAAATCCCAGCCGACCTTTTATATCGTATATGTTTTTATATGTTCCTTTTATCTTTAGCCGTTTGAATGAGATATCTTTTGAGGTTATGGGAAAGTCGAAATAGAACTCCACATACCCTTTTCTCAATATCACCTTTTTAAGCCTGTTCTTTTGAACTTTCGGCTTTTTATAACTTTTCTTACCGCTTGTTTTGTTTTGGGCTATAAGGGAGTATAGCTCCTTTTTATACTGGCCGTATGGCTTTTTAAGTCTTTTGGAAGCTTTTATCAGCCCCCTTAGTACCTCGATCCTGTAGCTATCCTCGTTTTTCAGCAGGGATTTGATATACTCGGTCTTATAGATCTCCAGCGCTTTTTTGGCGCTGTATATGGTGCCTTTGTTTAACAGCTCCTTTGCCTTTTGCATCTGCGTCGAGGCAAAGAGGGAGATAATAAGCGCTATAAAAAGTAAAACGAGATATCTACTCACCCTCAACAAGCTTCCTCATAAGCTCTTTTACTCCTATTATCTCATTGAGACGGTATCCGTTGGCCCCGCTAAAATATAGTCCCAGCTCCTCATCACCCATATAGGCGTCGCTGAGCCTGTCGGCAATGCAGTATCCAACCTCCTTGGCCTCGATACCCCGTTTACAGGGAGCCACGCAGTTGCTTATGCATTTTATAGCAGGTCCTTCTCTTTTTTCCACCATCTCTATAAGTTTTGTCCTAACCCCTCTTGCCGGATAACCCACTGGTGATTTAAGCAGCAGTATATCATCCTCTTTAGCGTTTAACAAAATCTTTTTAAAAGTGTCGCTGGCATCGCACTCATGGGTGCCTATAAACCTGGTTCCTATCTGTACCCCTTTGGCTCCAAGCTTTATGAATTTCACTATATCATCGTGGTCCCAGATACCACCTGCGGCAATTACTGGTATATCGCCCCACTTTTTGGCCTCCTCTATAACGGAGGGGACTATGTTTTCCAGCTGGAACTCCTCCATAAAACACTGCTCGTACGTAAAGCCCTGGTGCCCTCCGCTAAGGGGCCCCTCCACGATAACCGCATCCGGAAGCCTGTCATAGCGCTGGCTCCATCTTTTGCATATAATCTTAAGCGCTTTGGCGCTGGATACTATGGGAACCAGGGCCACATCCGGATAATCCTTGGTAAACTCCGGCATATTGGTAGGCAGTCCGGCCCCTGTGATGATAATGTCCGCCCCGGCCTCGCAGCAATCCCTTACAACCCTGCCGTAATCGTTGATGGCATAGAGCACGTTCGCGCCAAGAGGCGCGTCACCGCAGATTTTCCTGGCGTTTTCGAAAATTTTGAAAAGAGCTTTTTTCGAGTAGAAGTTTGCGGTCTCAAGAGGTCTGCCGGAAACCTCTTTGTCTATATACTTTTTGTTTTCGTAATATCCGGTTCCAACGGAGCTGATAACACCCAGCCCCCCTTCCTTGCTTACGCTTCCAGCCAGTCTGTCCCAGCTGATTCCAACGCCCATACCCCCTTGGATAACAGGGTGTTTTATCGTATGTTTTCCTATTTTTAACGGGGCTAAATTCATTATCTCACCTTTAGTTTCGCAAACTTTCTTTTTCCAACCTGTATTATATATTCACCCGGCTCGATTTGCAAATCCTTGTCTGTCACCTTCTGCTGGTCTATCTTCACAGCACCTGCCGTAATATCTCTTCTGGCCTGGGAGGTTGAGGGCTCAAGGCCCGCCTCCACCAATGCCTTTGCAATCCATATGGGACCTTCTACTTCCACCTCTTTTATATCGGTTGGAATCTCCTTTTTTTTATGAATCTTGTCGAACTCCTCTTTCGCCTCTTTGGCGGCCTCTTTGGAGTGAAACCGCTCCACTATCTCCATAGCCAGCATCTCTTTGGCCCTTTTTGGATGCAAAGTGCCCTTTTTCACATCCTCTTTAAGCCTCTCTATCTCCTCCAAACTTCTGGAGCTTAGAAGCTCGTAATACCTCCACATTAGCTCGTCAGAGATACTCATAACCTTGGCGAACATATCTTTTGGCTCCTCCGTGACGCCGATATAGTTGCCAAGGGATTTACTCATCTTCTGAACCCCGTCAAGCCCTTCGAGTATCGGCATCATCATAACGGCCTGCTCTTTTCCGACACCATAGCTTCTTTGCAGATGGCGCCCCATCAAAAGGTTGAATTTCTGGTCTGTCCCGCCAATTTCCACGTCGCTTTTTAGATATACGCTGTCGTAACCTTGCAACAGAGGATAGATAAACTCGCTTATGGCTATCGGTTTTTGGGATTTGAACCTCTTTTCGAAATCATCCCTCTCAAGCATCCTGGCGACACTAAAAAGCGTCGTAAGCTCCACCAATCCGGAAGCTCCCAGCTCATCGAGCCATTTGGAGTTGAAAAAGACCTCCGTCTTATTTGGGTCGAGTATCTTGAAAACCTGTTCCTGGTAACTTTTTGCGTTTTGTAAAACAACCTCTTTGTCAAGCTTCTTTCTGGTCTCGCTCTTACCCGTAGGATCACCTATCATCGCGGTAAAATCCCCGATTATGAACTGGACTATCGCGCCATATTTTTGAAAGGCGGCCAGTTTTTGCAACAACACCGTATGCCCCAGGTGCAGATCGGGCGCGGTAGGGTCGAACCCGGCTTTTACATAGTAGTTTTCACCCTTTTCAAAATAGTTCTTAAGCAGGCTCTCCAGCCTGCTTTCGTCAATAATCTCCGCACTCCCTCTTTGTATCTCTCGTAAAGCCTCGTTTATCATCGCCTCTCCTATTTGTTGTATGCGTCGTTGGATTTTATGAACTCTATGATTTTTACCTTCTGGGAAATTCGCTCTTTGAGTATATCCATATCGAGCCTGGACTCTATCTCCAGCTCGCAAAGGTTTGTCTGCTCTATGTTTTTTCCAAGCTCTATGGAGACCAGGTTCGTCTCAAGCCTGGAGAGATAGAGCAGAAATTCTGCCAGTGCCCCTTTCTTATCCGGAAGAAGAGCTATTAGTTTATAGCGCGGAACCTCGTCGCTCTTCCACTCCACATAGAGCATCGGCTCCCCATTTTTTATCATCTCCACGGCTCTTTGGCACATCTTGTGGTGGATAACGGCCTTGTCTTTGTCCCTAAAGGCAACAATCTCGTCACCCCTTTTGGGATGGCAGCAGTAATCGAACTCCACATCGTTTAGATGGAAGCTCGTATAGAAAATAAAGTTGTCAAGCTCAACTCTCTCCAGCTTTATCTTAGGCATAATAAGACTCATAAAACCCTTTTTTCTCTTCTGGCTCAGATATCTGTTTTTCACCTCTTTTAGATAGTTGATCTCCGTTGCCACTCTATGCATCTCCACGCCGCTTAACCTCATCCAGGACTCAAGCTCTTCTTTGTCCGCTTTAAGTTCGGAACTCAAGATATTTTGGGCCACCTGGGAGTTTATCTCCTTGTATTTTTGACGGCACAGGTGCCTGACCTGCTCTTTGGCCTTGGAGGTTTTCAAAGCGTCCAGCCAACTGCATCTGTAAATAGGTCTATCCGCCACCTCTATGCGGACTATATCCCCGTTTTTAAGCTCGGTTAACAGCGGGCTTTTCTGTTTGTTGATATAAGCGGCTTTGGCCCTGTTTCCAATATCGGTATGAACCGCATAGGCAAAATCGAGGGCCACCGCTCCCCTTGGCAGGGTAAAGACGTCCCCTTTTGGAGAAAAGACGGAGATATCCTCGCTGTATAGATCGTTTTTTACAAGCTCGTAAAACTCCTCGATATTTTCGTTCTGAAACTCCAGATTCTCCAGCCATTTCAGATTTATCGGGCTGCTTGAGAGTTTGTATTTCCAATGGGCCGCCACTCCATATTCGGCCATTTTATGCATATTGAAGGTTCTTATTTGCACCTCAAAGATAGAGGATTTGTCAAAAACGGTAGTATGTATAGTCTGGTATCCATTCTCTTTTGGCACGGCGATATAGTCTTTGAAACGCATTATGAGCGGTTTGTAGTTGGTATGGACGATTCCAAGGCTTTTATAGCAGTCAAGCTTATCCTTCAAAAGCACCCTGATCGCCAAAAGGTCCAAAACCTCCTCGATGGATATACCCTTTCTTTGCATCTTCAGATATATGGAGTAGTAGTGTTTTATCCGGCCTATAATCTCGAAATCCTCCGCCCGAAAGCCGTTTTTTAACATAACGTTTTTTACGCTTTGGATAAATTCGTTCAGTTTGATCTGAAGTTCCTGTTTGTGGGAGGATATAAAGTCGTCTATTTTTTTATACTGATCCGGAAAAATGTAGAAAAAGCTCAAATCCTCCAAAACGTTTTTTACGGAGGATATCCCAAGCCGGTGCGCGATGGGTGCGTAGACCACCAGCGTCTCTTCAGCAATCCGTTTCTGTTTTTTTGAAGGAAGAGCATCGAGGGTCAGCATATTGTGAACCCTGTCGCAAAGCTTTACGATAAGAACCCTCACATCTTTTATCGATGCTATCAGCATCTTTCTAAAGGAGAGGGCGGATTTTATAAGTTTTTCGTCCGAAGAGGATGGTATGAGCTCTTCGCTTCTAATCTCTACGATCTTGGTTAGGCCCTCCACCAGATGGGCCACATCCTCTCCAAAGCGTTTTTGTATATCATCGATACCATATGGCGTATCCTCCACCACATCGTGAAGCAAAGCGGCGGTAACCATCGTCTCGTCACCCGATATGTATGCCACGATCGCGGCAACCAGGATCGGGTGTATCACATACTCCTCCCCGCTCTTTCTATACTGCCCCTTATGGGCTTTTAAAGCGAACTCCAACGCCTCTTCTATCTTATCCTTTTGGGGGCATAGCCCAAAGAGTATTTCAGAAGCCTCTTTTACGGTTCTTGTCTTTTGGATCCTGTCTAAAAACTCTCTCATTTTTCCTCAGAGGAGAGTTCTATCTTCAGCTTTCCCGCGGCAATCTCCATCAAAGCTATGTCGGTATATTTATACTTTTTCACATCCACATCTATCAACGGCGGTTTGCCCGTTGCAAGCTCGTTCGCCCGTTTTGCCACAGCTATCGAGAGCAGGTATCTGTCAAACCCCACTCTCTCCAAAGCTTCCGCCGCTATCTTTTCCAGTCTCATATACTCTCCTTGTCTTTAACTATGGAACATCTGCTAAAATCTTCGTTTACGACGATATTGTAAAGATTACCCTCTTCAAACATATTACAGACAACAATGGGTAACGAGTTGTCTTTTGCCAACGCTATGGCGGTATCATCCATAACTTTTATATTGTCTTTTAGAGCCTCTTCATAGCTTAAAACGGGGATTTTCCTGGCATCCGGATATTTTTGTGGATCCTTGTCGTATACGCCGTCAACCTTTGTGGCTTTTATGATTATGGAAGCCCCGATCTCCACGGCCCTTAGCGTAGCGGCCGTATCCGTGGTAAAAAAGGGGTTTCCCGTTCCTGCGGCAAACACCACTATCCGGCCCTTCTCAAGGTGCCTAATGGCCCGTCTTACGATAAAAGGCTCGCAGATCTCATTCATCTCTATTGCGCTTTGAACCCGCACCTTTAGACCAAAATGCTCCAGCGCCTCCTGAATGGCTACAGCGTTTATCACAGTCGCCAGCATCCCCATATAGTCGCCACTGCTTCGTCTGATAATTCCCTCTTTGGATGCGTTGACGCCTCTTATGATATTGCCTCCGCCGACTACCAGACCCACTTCAACTCCGTTGTCGGTAAGGGGTTTTATCTCAGAAGCGATATATTTGAGCGTATTGCTGTTTATACCATGTCCATCCTCATTCGCAAGTGCCTCTCCGGAAAATTTTATCAAGACTCTTTTTATCATTTTACCCCCACTTTGAAGTTTGCCAATTTTATCTAAAAAATTATTTAACTCTTATTAAATCCAACGGGTTGATGTGAGCGCTGTTTTTCGTAACCTCAAATATAAGTTTTGAGTTTACCCTGCCTATAACATAGCCCTTTTTGACTTTCCTTCCCTTTTTTATATATGGAGCCAGTTTGTCAAGATTGGCATATATGGTATAAAGCCCGTCGCCATGTTTTATGATAACCACGTTTTTAAGGTGCGAGGTCCATTTGGCAAGGATAACTTTGCCGTTTAAGACATTTTTAACTTTTGCATTTGGTTTAAGTGGTTTTAATTCTATATTCTCATTTGGAATCTCTATATTGTAAATCGGGTCTTTGTAAACTCCATACCGTTTTATTATGACAAATTCGTCCAGCGGTGCTATCGTTTTTGGTCCTCTGTATCTGACGGTTTTGCTCTTTTTGTATGAGCCGTATTTCTTCACCTTCATATTCGACTTGGCGGTTTTTTGCTGGGATTTGATTATTTGAAGTCTCTTTAAAGTTTTCTCCATCGATTTTTGCTGGGCCAAAAGCCTTTTTAACTCCCGGTCATATCGGAGCCTCTTTTGGTTTAGCGTTTTTATCTTTTTAGCCTTTACAAGCTTGAGTCTTTTAAGTTCGCTTCTTTGCTGCTGCAGTTTTTTCAATCTTTTTTCCAAAGCGGCCAGATCACGCTCTTTTTTCTCCAACCTCTTTTTATTGCTTTGAAATTGGGATGATATTTTCTTAAGATGTCTGTCCTCTTTTTTTTGCAAAGCCTTTAAAATCTCCTCTTTTAACACATCCTCCTGACTCTGCTCGTCCAAAGAGGTTAAAAGGAGTGATTTTGAAAAACTGTTGGATATCGCCACAACCAGCTGCTCTTTTAGTTTGGAGTGTTTTTTTGTGAGTTTTTCGATCTCCTCCCTGGTGCTCTCATACTCCTTTTGTGTCTTCTCAAGCTCCTGGTTGAGCCTCTTTACGCTCTCATCAAGATTGGAGAGCTTTAAATCGATCTTTTTCAACTCGCTTTGCAGCGTTTTTATGGTTTTGGCAAGTCTGGAAAGTTGGATATTCAACCCTTTTATCTGCTTTTTTGTCTTGCTTATCGCCTTTTTGGACTCGGTAATCTTCGTTTGCAAAGATGCGTTGGCCATCAAGGCCAAAAGAAGTAAAATTATGACTCTTCTCATGAGATTTTCGGCTGCCTTGATGATACTATCATTATGCTGAATATGGAGATGAAAAAGCCCAGCAGAAACATCCAGATCATATCTGTTCTTAACACATCCGGATTTAAAGCGATATCTTCCAATCCTAAAAATTTTGAGAAATATCCGGATTTCAGCAGATAATAGTAAACCGCATATACCAAAAGGGTGCTGATTATCGTATCTATTATCGAAAGTTTTACCAAAATGGCGTTTCTCATCCACAAAGGAGCTCCAAAAAGAGACATTATATACATCCGCTCCTGATGTTCCAGATTCCAAACCTCGATCTGCTTAAAGACAAGCATGGCACTGGTTATAAAGATGATGGCAAGAAAGATTTTTGAGAGGTTTTTGATAAAAATAAGAAAGTTATACATCTTCTCATGGGTTTTCATAAATGTCTCGACCCGCAAAATTCCCTCGGTTTTCATAAGTTTCGCTTTGATCTGGTTCAGTTTGTTGGCCGAGGGAAAGGTTGAGAGAAATATTTTATAAAACCTGGGTAGAAAGTTTTTAAGCTCATTATAGTCCACGTTTATATTATTCTGTTTAAGCCTGTTTATAACCAGTGAAGCGTCTATCTCTTTTATAGATACTATATCCTCGTCCACCAGCTTAAGCTCATCCAGGCTCAAGGGCCTTTTGGATACGACTATTATCGAGTAGTCGTTCGCCAGCGATTTTTCATAGTTTTGAATTATCCTGTCTATTATGAGATAAAACTCAACGCTAAACAAAATGGCGAAGAGAGGAATTATGAGCGAGATATGGTTTTTAACCGATTTCATAAACCCTCCCCTCTTCTATATACAGATGTTTAAAAGGAACTTTGAGGTTTGAGGGTATAGAGTGCGTAACAACCACAATCGTGGTGCCAAGCTGCTCGTTAGCCCCCTCCAGCAAAGACCAAATCACTCTTGATGAGTATTCGTCAAGGTTTCCCGTTGGCTCGTCGGCCAAAATGATGACAGGGTTGTGGGCCAAAGCCCTCGCCATCGCCACACGCTGCTGCTCGCCGCCGCTTAACTCCACCGGAAAATAGTTCTCCTTGCCCTCCAGCCTTACATGCTTTAAAAGCCTCTTTGTCTGTGCCTCACATACATCTTTTGAGTATCCGGCTATCAAAAGTGGAAGCATAACGTTTTTTTTCACATTCCACTCTTTTATAAGTTTATAGTCTTGAAAAATAATTCCAAGGTATTTTCTCAAAAAGGCCAGTTTCGAGGGCTTTATATCGTTCAACATAACCCCGCCGATCTGTAAAATACCGCTTTTTGGCTTAAGCTCACCATAAAAGGATTTTAAAAGGGTGGACTTACCGCTTCCGCTTGGGCCCGTTATAAACACAAACTCGCCGCTTTTTATCGTAAAGTTGCTATTTTTAATAATAGGCTGGTCCTTTTTATACTCCAACACAAGGTCTTTGGCGATTATCACATTTTTACTCATTTAACAACTCTTCTATTTTTTTATGGGCTTTGATATTCGCCCCGGATGCGACGGGCTTTTTGGGAAAGTAGCGGGCACCCTCTTTATCGATCAGGATATACTTATGTTCCGGCCTGTCAAAACTGCCAAAGGAGAGCTCGAGCAAAAGTTTTGACTCATCTATTTGGTAAAGTTTCTCAAAATGTATAAAAAAATCCTCATAAACCCTGGGGGTGCTCTCAAAGGAGTCTACCAGGTGCGTAGAAAATTCAACGCTTTCAAACTCGAAAGGATATGAGGTATCCAGCTCCTGGCTTATAACGCTTGAGATCATTTTTATGTCGTAAATATCTTTTCCAAGCCTTACCCATCTGTCCTCATATTTGCTGCTTACCGGATTGGGTATATTTTTCAAAACTTTCAGATCGACCTGTTTTTGATCCAAAAAAAGCTCCAAAGAGTAGTCGAAATATGCTTTGCTGTCAGTTCTAAGCTCAAGGGTGCCTCCCTTTTTCAAAACCCGTTCGCTCTCTTTTATAAATCCTTTGGATATAACCCTTCTGTGGGGCTTTTTATTCCAGGGGACCGGGAAATGGACGAAAATTTTCCCCACTATGTTTGAAGGGACAAACTCCAAAAAGAGCCTGGCGTCATAATCTATAAGCAGCACATTGTCAAGTTTTTTCAAAGCGATCTGCTTAAGAGCCTGCTCTATCGAGGGTTTGTGTATCTCTATACCGATAAAAAGTTTATCCGGATTGTGCTGCGCCTGATACAACAGATGCCTGGCACTTCCAAAACCCACCTCTATCCAAACCTCTTTATCTTTTGGAAAGCTGTTGATAAAAAACTCTATATCCTTTAGATAATCTTTTGCCTTTGCGGCATGGGAGGGTTTTATAGTCGAGAGATTGTCATACAAAACCTGGCATTTCGCCTCGTCACAAAAGGTTTTAAGAGCCTCTTTTACAACATAAAGCGGTGAGATCCTGGTGATCTTGTCGCTTTTTATGATATATTTCTCACCCTTTTTATGAATTTCGAGTAAAAAACTCTCATTGCCCTTTTTTACCGCCACAAGAGTCTCTTTTGCCCTCTTTAACGGTTTTGCGAACCATAAAAATTCAAAATCCCCCACCCTTTTGGGAGTTTCGAACTCTTTGAAATCCTTTACGGCGATATGGGGCATCTACTTCACTTTTACAACGATTTCTTCACTGGGCTTTGAAACGATGCCGTATTTATCCACCGCGTATACCCTGTAGATATATTTGGCCCCTTTTTTAAGCTTATCGTCATAAAAACTTGTGTTTTTTATATGTTTGTAGATATATTCGTTCTCTTTTAAAAATCCCAAAATCTCTTTTTTTCTTACCATATACTCGACCGCCCTGTTATCCGGAGACTGCCATTTTATAGTGACGGCCCGCCCGTCGAAGTGGTGCTCCAATATAACCGGCGCCGCAGGTTTTGGAAGCGTAGAGCCCACCGCCGGCACATCCTGCTTGAAACTCTCAAGCCTGTCTTTGTCCACAGCCGTGACTTTATAGTATCTTTTTACCCCGTCTTTGTTGATAAAATCGGTATACTGGGTCTTTTTAGTTTTCGCTATGGCGATGTAGGGCCCTATCTCGAACATGGAGCGGTATACTTTGTAGTACTCAATATCTGGCTCAGGGTTTGGCAGCCATCTTACAATAATCTTCTTTGGAAGGTTTTTCGTAGCCTCCAGCCCTTTGACTATCGAAGGCCTGGGCTTGGTATTGCCCTTTACAACCTTGCTTGGTTTTGAGACGATGCCGTCACAGGTTTTCGCTTTAAGCCTGTAAAGATAGGTCATATTGTCTTTTAGGCCGCTGTCTATATACTCCGCACTGAGTCTGTCTTTGACATAGGCTATCTTTTTCCAATCCGCACTCTTCTCATCGGCCCTTTCGACT
>JAMOUF010000052.1 GCA_027068245.1 Campylobacterales bacterium
ATTATAACATTTTTTAATATTAAATTTCATTTAACCTTTTTGTATTTTTAAATATTAAACTTTACCGGATTTATAGTATTTTAGCTAAAATTATAGATCATTTCTAAAACAACACATAAGGAAGCGTTATGATACGAAAAATCTGGTTTTTGTGGCTCTTACTGGGTATGACTCTTCTGGCGGCGTAAGCCCTTCGCCTACATATCCAGCGCATCTTTTAAGAGCTCGTGAACCTTCCCGATCTCCTCTTCGCTCAAAGCAGCGATCTTTGGGCCGATAAACTTTTTCGACAAAAAGCAGATGGAGTTGCACACCACATAGCACTCCCGCTCAAGATTCTCTCTGGGAGAGATTTTGAGGCGAAAATCGTCGGTGATGGGGTCTTTTTGGGTAGATAGGGGTATCACCAGATAGTAGTCGTATATCCCTTTATCTACGGCGAAGTTGAGTTTGTCGGTCTGGAATATGACGGCCGGGCGCTTTTTGCCAAAGCTATCCTGGCTCTTGCCAAAATCGACCAAAATTATATCACCCTTTCTCAAGATACTCTCCCACTAACTCCCGGCTTATATCGGAGCACTCATCCAGATTTTCGCTTTTGGCTTTCAATCTCTTCTTCTCCTCCACCCAGCGCCGAAAGACGAGCTCTTTTTCCATATCTTCTACGATTTTGGCATATTTGGCCGGGACGACGAAAGCCTTGAGCCGCCCCGACCTGCTATCGACTACCTTGATAATCTCTTCACTCTCCAGTAGCTTTGGATTTGTTATAATCTTTTTGACTCCAAGTTCGACCATATGAGCTCCTTTAGTTGTCTTTATCATAACAAAAGAATTTGATACAATTTGCAAAAAAATTTGGAAGAGGTTTTGAAAGAGCTGATTATATTCGATTTGGACGGCACCCTCATAGACAGCGCGCCCGACTTGGCGCAAAGTATCAACCATATGCTAAGCAAGCTTGGCAAAGAGGGTTTTGCTGAGGATGTCATAAGAGAGTGGATTGGAAACGGGGCGCAGGTGCTTGTAAAAAGGGCGCTTTGTGGCTCAAAAGAGTATGAGGACCATCCGTATTTTGAAAAGGGGCTTGAGATTTTCTTGAACCACTACGAAAAAAATCTGGTGGTAAAAACCAGGCTCTATCCGGAAGTTGAAGAGACGCTTCACAGGATAAAAGAAGATAGCAAAATCGCCATAGCCACCAACAAACCCCACCCTTTCGTAAAACCCATTTTAGAAAGTTTTGGGCTCGATATCTTCGATATGGTGGTTGGAGCTTCCGATAGAGTTCGTAAAAAGCCCTATGGGGATATGCTTTTGCATATATGCGAAACACTGGGTATAGAGCCTGAAAACACCCTTATGGTGGGAGATTCCAAAAACGATATACTTGCCGCCAAAGAAGCTGGCATTCCCTCCTGTTTGGCAACATACGGCTATTTCGACGATGAGGTTTTCAAACTCTATCCGGATTATGTGATAAAAAGTTTCGATGAGGTTTTAAAGATAGCCCATGTTTAAGATAGCGATTATCGGCGGTGGAGTTGCAGGCTCCACGGTAGCCCTCTATCTGGCGAACCTGGGGTATAAAGTGACTCTTTTTGAAAGAAACAGAACACTTATAGGCGGCCCGCCCTTTTGTCATCTTCACGCAGGCGGAAGCCTCTATCCCCAGATTACCGACACAGAGAGAGTGAAACTGCTAAAAGAGTCCATCGAATTCGCCAGGTTCTACCCCTTTGCCGTAGACCACAGACCAACTCTCATCACCACTCCCGCATATCTTGGTTTAAATCCGCTGGATGTAAGGCAGAAGATGGAGCTGATAGAAAAAGAGTATGGAAAAGTTGTAAAAAAGGATGCCAAAAACGCCATTTTGGGTGAGCGCTACTACAAACACTACACCAAAGATGATTTAAAAAGGCTGAAAATGGGAGGGCCTGCCAACGATTCGTTCGATGAGTGGATGAGGCCGGCCTCCAGGCTTTTGGATATGGAGCAAATAAAAGATAGCATCTTCATCACCACCGAATACGGCCTCAATATCTTCGCCCTTAGCGGTGCTTTGAACAGGGTTTTAAAAGAGCATAAAAACGTGAATCTGCGCCTGCAAACCCAGGTGCGTCTGGTGGAGCGGGAATTTGACATAACCTACACCAAAGAGGGCAAAACCCAAAAGGAGAGTTTCGACTTTTTGATAAACGCCGCCGGATTTGAGAGTGGATGGATTGATGAGATGCTGGGATACAAAAGAGAGAGGATGGTGGAGTTCAAAGCAGCATACCTGGTGAAATGGAACTCTGCATATACGAAATTTCCCGAAATCATTTTCCATGGAGAGAGAGGGACAAAAAGGGGTATGGGCCAGCTGACGCCCTACGGCTCGAACCTCTTTCAGCTCCACTATATGAGTAAAGAGGCCACGCTTTTTGAAGAGGGACTGGTAAAAGGCGATCCCCACGCCAAACTACCCAAAAAGTTTTTAGAGCTTATTGAAAGCGACTGGGAAAGAGGTGACTATAAAGCCCGCACATATGAGGCCGTAAAACATATATCCCGTTTCATTCCCTCTTTCAAAGAGACCAGCGTGGCGGCAAAGCCTCTGTTTGGAGCACAGCAGATACCCGGTTCCAATCCGGAACTAAGAGCCGCCGATGTTAGCTTCGAGGGTGAGAGTTACGCCAGGTGTGAGCCCGTAAAGGCCTCCAGCGTTATAGAGATGAGCCGCCAGATTGCCAAAAAGATATCCGCCATAACCGGAGACAAAAGGAGTGAGACTATCATGCCAAATATCCATCCGGATGAGAAGGGGGCCAAAAGGGCGGCCCAAACAAGGGGCTATCCAAAGGAGCTGGCGGCTGTAAGATACAAAAAGAGCGGCTAAGATTTTGCGCCGCTATTTCTGACGATCTGTCTTTTGATAACCCTTTTGTTTATCACTCTTAGCATAATCTCCAATACAAATGCGCCCAAAAAAGCCCCGGCAACATAAAACCAGACAGAAGGCATCTTCTTTTGTGTATAGGCCAGAGCGAAACCTGCGGCACTGAAAACACCAATAGCCGCCAATAACACCAGCACCCTGCTCGCTTTTGTTATCTCTATCTTGAAAAGATGTCCTACATGGACAAAACCCTGGATTAACAAAACAACTATGGAAGCTACGGTAGCTATCTCCTCAAGATTTAGAAAAAGTATCATCGGCACTATCAAAAGAGCCGATATGATCAGCCCTTCGGTGGAGTGAAAGACGTTGTATTCATAAACTTTTGGAAGCTCCCCTTTTTTCGCCAGATCGTAACTTATCTGCGTGGCGGCGTACAAAGAGGCGTTGATGGCGCTCATAGCGCTAATGAGTGCCACTGCGGCCATAACCTTAAAGCCAATCTCGCCAAAAACCGGTTTCGCAGCTTCAGCGAGGGCGTAATCCTTGGCCCTTATAACCTCTTCCAAAGGGAGGTTTCCCAAAACTGCCACGGCCACGCTCACATAAAGCACCATAACGAAACTTATAGCTATTATCATAGCTCTTAACATATTTTTTTTAGGATTTTCCATATCCTCTACCGTATTTGTAATCACGCTAAATCCCTGATAAGCGAAAAAGACAAGCCCCAAAGCGTAAAACAGGTTTATCAAAGGGGGAGCGTTTTTGGGCTCAAGCAGCTGGGGATCTATATGCATAAGTGCGGCCACGGT
>JAMOUF010000053.1 GCA_027068245.1 Campylobacterales bacterium
CTTCAAGCTCCTCTTTTACCTCTTCAATTGCGGCTACATCTTTGAATTTTACCTCTGAGACCTGGGGCTCTATATCAAAACCCCTGTCCTCTATCTCGTTTGCCGGAGCTATCTGGATCTTGTGCTCTATCGGTATGGGCTCGCTCTTTTGTCTTTTAAGATAGTAGATGATATAACCTATGAAAAAGGCGAGCAAAACGATCAAAAAAAGATCATATACCCAGCCGTAATCGGGAGTTACGCTAACAGGAACGTTTTTGTAAAGCTCTTCCAGATCCACCAGCTCTTTTGGTATCTTAAACTCCTTTGGACCGCTTTTTATATATACGAACTCCTTTGAAACCCTGGCACTATCTATCATCCCATTTTTTAAAAGGGTGCTGTATGTGCCATACCCCATCTGTGATTCCTGGGATATTTTATACAGATATGCGGTTCCAAGTATGGATAAAAGAACCAAAGAGGATATAAGTATGATAAGCTTTTTTCTAAAGCGTTGCAAAATTACCCCTCTTTTCCACTTTGTAATCGCTTATCTCCACCCAGTTTCCCTCCAGATCCAGATCACTTTTTATGAAAGCCGGGTTAAAATACTGATCGTAACCAAAATAGAGGCCATCTTTTTTCGACTCCACAAGAACCGCCAAAGGACCCTTTTTGGACCTAAAATCCAAATTTTTCTTCTCTATCAGAGTTTTTACCCTCTTAAGCCTCTCTTTCGCCACATCTCCTCTAACCTCGCCTTTCATCGAAGCCGAAGGGGTGCCGTCTCTTTTGGAGTAGGTGAAAGGGTGGATATGGGTAAGGGGGAATTTTGTCAGATTTTTTAACGCCTCTTCAAAAATCTCCTCGCTCTCACCTGGATGTCCTACGATAAAATCGGTGCCTATTGCATACCCTTTTGAGGCTATGCTCTCAAAAAGCCTCAAATCCTCCTCAAGCCGGTTGCGTCTATTCATAATATCGAGCATTTTTTGAGAGGTGTGCTGGAGCGCTATATGCAGATGTTTTGCCATCCAGGGCTCGTTTAAAATCTCCATAAACTCATCATCTATCTGTATGGGCTCAATAGAACCCAGCCTAAGCCTTCTTACGCCCCGCACCAAAGAGAGCCTCTTTAAAAGCTTCGCCAAAGAGGTGCCGCTATCTTTGCCGTAACTGCCAACATTGGTGCCTGTTAGGATAAACTCTCCAAATCCGTTGGCCGCAAGTATCTGCACCTGTTTTACTATCAGCTCCTCATCCAGACTTCTCGCATTTCCCCTGACAAATGGGATGATGCAGTAGCTGCACCGAAAATCACAACCCTCCTGCACCTTTATAAAAGCACGGCTTTTGCCAATAAACTCTGTCACTATCTCTTTATCCACGTGGTTTAGATCGCCAAGCTCGAAAAAATTCTCTCTTTTTAAAAGCTCGTTCACCTTCTCTTTCTCCGAGTGGCCAAAGACGCCAGCAACCTTTTTTTGCGAAAAAAGGTCCTCCCCTTTGGTAAAGGCTCCGCACCCTGTCAGGTAGATCTTTTTATTCTTTTTGTTGATTTTGTTGATGTAGTTTCTAACGCTCCCGTCCGCGCCGTTTGTTACGGTGCAGGAGTTGACGACGACTATGTCCGCCTCATCCTCGTTTTGCGTAAGAGTAAAATCTTTAAGCCTGTTTATCATGATCTGGGTGTCAAACAGGTTTGTTCTGCACCCGAAGGTTTTGAAGTAGACCCTCATATCACCTCATCCGTTTTTGGTGGCAATGTATCACTAAATCCATCTTTTGTCAAGAAGACCCTTTGTGTGGGGTAAGTTATGGTTATATCGGGCTCTTGTAGATACCTGTCTATGATCTCTGTGGATATAGTGCTTCTAAGGGTCAAGGTGGCGTAGGAGTTCGTCATAAACCAGACGCTTACCCTGATTCCCCACTCCTCGCTGAAGGTATAAACTCTAACATCCACGTTGGTGTTTTTGAGATGATAGATGCTTCTTAGTTTATTTAGCTGCTTTCTGGCTATGTCGGTATAACCCTTTGCATATTTTCTGGCTGTCTCTTTGGCAATATGGGCCGCCTTTTTATGGTTTGAATCGAAGGTGATGTTGAAATTGACGCTATCCCAGACCGTTTTTAAACCCATATGCGTATAGTTTGCAATAAGATCGGTAAAAATGTAGTTGTTGGGTATAAATATAACCCTGCCAGATCTGATATTATGCAGATAACTTGTAAGCGTAATATCTTCCAAAATGGTAATTCTAAGCAAAGATATATCGATGATATCCCCCACAAAGTCCCTGCCCTCTTTCGTCACCTTTATCCTGTCACCTACATGAAGGCTTCCGCCAAGCACGATCACCATCCAACCAAGAAGGCTCATAAACATATCTTTCATAGCGATGGCGATACCAGCAGAGGCAAACCCCAATATGGTAATGATATAGTTTACATTTTCTATATATGAAAAAAGCAGCACGAGGATGATAAAGATCGCCAGGTTGAAGTTGACGATTTTGTTTGCCATATAGGCTCTTTGGTTGTCTTTGATATATCTGTGTATCATCCATTTTATGATAAAACTGAGTATCAAAAGCCCCAAAATGATAGCGGCTATCGTTGCGGCCTTCTCCGTCTGCCGTTTGATGTCGTCCGTAACTTTTAAGATATTTTCCTCTATTTTGCGGTTATATACGGCCAGGGTCTCTTTGGCTATTTTTAAATTCTCTTTGAAATCTTTTATCTCCTCTTTTAAAGCCTCAAGCTCCTTTTTTATGCTCTTATCCGGATAGATCGCCTCGATCTTTTTCAAAAGCTCATATTTCTCCTCCAAAAGGTTCAGCGCGCTCTTAAAATCGTTCAGTTTGGTTTCGTAATACTCTTTTAACGAGTTAAGCTGTTTTATATATGACAAAGCCTCGATAATATCGAAAGGGTTGTTTATCTGGGGCGGCTTTTCTATCTGTTTGGGTTTTAGAAGTTCGCTAAAGGGCGACTCTCTATACTCCTTTAAAAGTTCCAGCTGATTTTTTAGCGTGGCCTCTTTCTCCTGAAGCTCCTTAACCTTTTTTCTGTATCTGCTGTATCTTTTATATTTTTTTATCTCGTTTTGAACCTTTTTAAGCTCGTTTTCGATATGTTTATATGTTTTGTAGTTCTCATACCTTTTAAGCCATATATTGTTAGAGATCTCCTCTTCCAGTTTTAACAGCTGGCTTTTATAGATATTTAAACGCTCATAATCCACCGTCTTGTTCGTATCGTTCACATCAGCCTGTAAAGATATAAAAAACAGCAGTAAAAGAGCGATAAACCTCATTTTCCAAACTCTTTCAAAACGGCTATGACATCATCTTTTTCAATATCGTCTCTGATCGTAAAATCCCCTATCCCTTTTGGCAGAACGAATTTTATCTTGTCGTTTTGACTCTTTTTATCCAAAAAGAAGTGCTGGTAAAAATCCTGGGGATTTTGAACTTTAAAATGGGTTGGAAGGGAGTGGTTTTCCAGCAGCTTTTTAATCTTTTCAGCCTCTTTTGAGCCCATAAGCCCCACTTTTTTGGCAAGTTCGTTAGCCATCACCATCCCTGCGGCCACAGCCTCGCCGTGCAGAAAACTTTTGTAACCGGTTAGGTTTTCGATCACATGGGCAAAGGTATGGCCATAGTTTAACGAAGCCCGCAC
>JAMOUF010000054.1 GCA_027068245.1 Campylobacterales bacterium
CCATCTTAAGATCATAATCTCGAATCTGGAATCCCTTGCCTGCAATGATTCAGCCTCAGCCCTTGATGGACACGGCGGAAAACTCGTTGCCATAAAGGGAGATTGGGGCACAGGCAAGACATCGGTGATCCTGGCCATTTCAGAATACTTCCGCCATGTCCGTGGCTGGCCCACAGTATTCTTTCCGGCATGGCGATATCACCAGGAAGAGCACCCCATAATCCCTCTGCTTTTAAAGCTGCGCAATCTTGCTTCAGGCAGGGTAAAGGGACGGCTCACAGAACTTATCCGCATCATTGGAATAGCCGTCACTGCCGGGGCCTCAGCCATAGTCAGCCACCTTACCAAGGTCAATCTCGGGGAAAAGGTGGACATTTCCACCATAAAGCAGATTCAGGACCTGATTGGCAAGTCCACCTTTGATTATTACAGTAAATTTGAGGACATCCACAAAGGTCTAAACAAATGTGTAGCCAAGATCCTTGATGGGGTTTCAGCTCCGCCCTTAGAAATGGGCCACCCCTTGGCTCACCTCAAGCCAGAATCTGCCAGCAAGCCTGAGCCTCATCTCCTTGTGGTGGTAGATGACCTGGATCGCCTCTTTCCAGATAATGCCCTAAAACTTATTGAAAATATACGCTTTTTCTTTGACCTAAAGCGCACTATAGTCCTTTTTGGAGTCAATGATCAGGTGCTTACCAGGGCCGTGAACAAAAAATATGGAGACCTCTTTCCAGGAGAGAGCTTTATTGAAAAGATTTTTGTCTGGAGCCACGAACTGCAACCGGTTTCATTTGAGTGGAACCACATGAAGACTTTCCACTTTAAGGATATTGCAGCAAGGCTGGAATGCATTAAAAATGAGATAAGAGAGCTTTCAGACCTGGATGCCCTGCCCCACAGGAAATGGGTGCGCATTGCCAACAGGTGTGAAAACTATTTATCTGTGCTTGGGGCAGAAAGCCCAGGGCTGGTTTTTGACAGCCTTTGGCTGGGGCTTTTATATGAAATATTTCCAAGGCTGGAACTTTATTTACGGCCTTATCCCTTTTTTTATTTAAACCCGGCAGAGATCTTCCAGCGTGACGATATCACATCAATAATTGAAGGGGATAGGGCCGTAATTGGCGAGCCAATGAGGAATTTTGATTTTCTAAAAGATTTTTTTGCTAACAGGCCATAATGATTACAACAAGGCTGCGTTCCCACGAAGACTTTGGCAAAAGGGCCCACATCTATCTGTCAGATCCAGACGGATGGGACGACTTTTTTGGATATTTGAAAAAGGCCTTTGCCAGGGCCTTGGAAACAGATGACCTTTCTCACATTGCCACCTATTTTTTTTCCATTGAATATCTCCTTGCAGGAAAAGGTCATCCCCACTATCAGGTAGTGCCAGGGCTTAGAGAGCGCACTGCCAAGTTTTTGATAGATGAGCTGGAAAGCGTCTGCCGTTTAACTGGCAGGGCCCATACCCTCTCTCCCATGGCAAGGGCCCAGGGGCTGGCCCTTCTTGCAAACTTTCTTCCTAAAATAATGGCCCAAGAAAAAAGAGTTTCTGCAAAAAAGATTCTTCCTGTCTATCTACTCTGCGGACATACACTCTTTGAAACCGAATTTTATGAAGAAAAGGGCCCCCGCGCCCTTCGCATGGCCCAAAAGGGGCTCTTTGTCTGGTGGGCTGAAGATCTTTTAAATTATGTGCAAATACCTAAACCAGAAGCAGAAAGAGATGATAGGCTAAAAAAGCTTTTAAATAATCTTACTGAAGATATAGAAACAAAGATAACACAAGGTGAGACAAGCGATGCTGAGCTTCTATGGCTCCTTGTGGGGGATTTTTTCTGGAAGGTTAGGCTTAGTGGTTCAAAAGTTGATCTTGAAAATCTCTTAGAGGAAAAGAAAGCTAAATTATGGTATGAGCTTTCAAATCTTTGCAGCTATTATATTGGTGAAGAAGATATCGCCCAAAGGTTTCGCACTTTTATTGAAGACAGGCTTTTTAGGGCAACTCGTTCGTCTAAAGATCAAGCTCCCTTTTAATCTCATCTATTAGAATTTCAGAAACGGGGACTTTTTCTTTAAGAAGCCTTAAATCCTCTTTGCAGGATTCACTAAGGGCCTCTAGCTCATCTTCATCCACTAAGGCGATGAATTTTGGGGCATAATTGGTAAATTTTTTAGAAAGAGTTGTTACATCACGCCCTTTTTGCTTTAGCGTGTTTATTTGAAACTCAAGATGCCTTAGTTTTTTTACTGCCTTACAAAGTGTCTCAAAAAAAATCTCCTTATGGCCAAGTTTTTTGGAAACCCTGCAAAGTGATAATGCAGTATCAAAATAGTATGGATGATAATCAGGTAGTTTTTCTTCCCTAATTTTGAGAGCCTTTAAATATAGCTTTCCCGCGTCGTGATATCGGCCCATACTTTCATAAAGCCCTGCCAGATTGTTGTAAGAAGTAGCAGTATAGAGATGATATTCCCCGAATGTTTTTTCATAAATTTTAAAAGTTTTTTTATATAAAGTTTCCGCCTCATCATAGCGGCCTATATTTTCATAAAGTCTAGCCAGATTATTGTAGGAAGTGGCGGTATCCGTATGATCTTTTCCTAATTTTTTTTCACAGATTTTAAGAGCCTTTTTATATAGAGTTTCCGCCTCATCATAGTGGCCCATATCTTTATAAAGTCTAGCCAGATTGTTATAGGAAGTGGCAGTATCCGTATGATCTTTTCCTAATTTTTTTTCACAGATTTTAAGAGCCTTTTTATATAGAGTTTCCGCCTCATCATAGTGGCCTGTATCGTTATAAAGTCCAGCCAGATTGTTGTAAGAAATAGCAGTTGATGTATGATCTTTTCCTAATTTTTCTTCTCTAATTTTAAGGGCCATTTTAAATAGAGTTTCTGCCTCATCAAATCGTCCCATATGATAATAAAGCCCGGCTAGACTGTTGTAAGGCTTAGCAGTATCTGTATGATCTTTTCCTAATTTTTTTTCACAGATTTTAAGAGCCTTTTTATATAGAGTTTCCGCCTCATCAAATCGTCCCATACGACAATAAAGTCCAGCCAGATTGTTGTAAGGCTTAGCAGTATCTGTATGATCTTTTCCTAATTTTTTTTCACAGATTTTAAGAGCCTTTTTATATAGAGTTTCTGCGTCGTGATATCGGCCCATACTTTGATAAAGCCCTGCTAGATTATTGTAAGGCTTAGCAGTATCCGGATGATCTTTTCCTAATTTTTCTTCCTTAATCTCAATGAGCTTTTTATAGAAAACTTCCGCCTTATCAAATTGGCTTTTTTCTTTAAAAAAGTCTGCCAAACTGGGATAAAGATCTAAAAGATTATTTTGGATCTCATTTTTTTCATCTTGAGATGAAATGACACCTTGAGCCTTTTCAAATAGCTCTGCCAGGTTAAGGGCATCCAAAGGCTCTTTTGGCGCTAAGTCCCTTAGTTTCTCAAAGAGGTCTTTTATAAATGGTGTTTCATTTTCTAAAAATAGATTATTAAAATATAGCCTTAGCACAGGAAAGAGATGGTAGTGAGTATCTTCACCTTGGCCAAATACTTCAAATATCCCAAGCTTTTTTACAAAGAGCTCTTCACCATCTGGCTCGTCTTCA
>JAMOUF010000055.1 GCA_027068245.1 Campylobacterales bacterium
TCTTCTTTTGCTGGCGCTTTTCGTCTCCTTTTCGACCGAGATTACCAGCAATACCGCTTTGACATCGATAATGCTGCCCGTTGTGTATGAGTTTGCAAAAAACAGCTCCTTCAATCCGGAAATTTTACTCTTTAGCGCCACCATCGCCGCCAGTTACGCTTTTATGCTCCCTATCGCCACTCCTCCAAACGCGATAGTTATGAGCTCTGGCGTCATCAAAATAAAAGAGATGGCAAAAATCGGATTTTTCGTAAACCTCATAGGCGTCATCGTCGTAACGGTGGTGGCCGTTACGCTGTGGAGATGGTATTTTGGTGCTTGAGCTTTTTGGAAAAAGGTTCTTTTACAAAGGAAACAGAGCTCTGCTTGAAAAGGAGGCCGTAGCCGTTGTTGGAACCAGAAGACCAGGCCCCTACACCAAGCGCCTCTGCCTGGAGCTTGCCGGTGGTCTGGCAAAAAGGGGAGTGGTTGTCATAAGCGGGGCCGCAATGGGCGTAGACGCCCTGGCCCACAGGGGTGCGGGGGCAAAAAATACGATAGCGGTGCTGCCATGCGGATTGAACCATATATATCCGAAGGTAAACGCGGCTCTTATAGAGGAGATTGCCAAAAATGGCCTTTTGCTAAGTCCTTTTGATATGGATTTCAAAGCCACCAGATGGAGTTTCGTTACAAGAAACGAGTGGGTTGTGAGGCTTGCGAAAGAGCTTTTTATCGTAGAGGCCGATATAAATAGCGGCTCCCTTACAAGTGCCAGATACGCCAAAAAGCACGGCAAAGATATATATGTGCCGCCGCACAGGCTTGGAGAGAGCCTTGGGACGGTGAAACTTGTAAAAGAGGCTCTGGCAAGTCCCATTTGGGATTTGGATGAGTATCTGGGGCGCTTCAAAGTTAAGGATAAAGAGGATGACCCCGTGATAAAGTATCTAAAGTCGTCCCCTTTTTACGAGGAGGCTTTGGAAAGGCTTGGCCAGAGGCTTTATGAGCTGGAGCTTGAGGGAAGTGTTGATATAATAGATGGAAGGGTCGTGTATAAAGGAGAGATATGAAGATGACGCTGGCAAAATTTGCGAAAAAACACAGGCTTACCAGATACGAGGTGCTGCGGATGATATCCCAGGGCAGGCTGGAGTACGAGATAGTTTACAAAGATGGTAAAAAGAGTTATATAATAGAAGAGGAGAGTTATTTAAAAGAGCGTCCCAAAAAAGAGGTATACAGATGCGGTGGCGTTGAGTTCGAGCTGGTGGGAGATAGGCTGATTATGAGAAAAGAGAACAAAGAAGAGGTTTTTAAAAGAGTATGAAAAAACATGTAGTGGCACTTATAGCCGGAGCCATATTCGCGCTTTTTTTGATAAAAGGGCTGCCATTTTTGGAGATTTGGCTGTCTTCTGCGCCAAAACCTATCACTCCCCGTGGCGCTTTGATGGAGATAGAAAGAAGCAATATAGAGATTTTTGAAAATACCAAGGCCAGCGTGGTATATATCTCCACCAAAAAAAGAGTCGTCGACTACTGGAGAAAAAAGGTGTGGGACGTGCCAAAAGGGACGGGAAGCGGATTTGTCTGGGACAAGTTTGGCCATATCGTTACGAACTACCATGTCATAGAAGGGGCCAGCGAAGCTGTGGTGACTCTTAGCAACGGGCTTGGATACAAGGCCAGACTGGTTGGGGCCGACGCGGGGCACGATTTGGCGGTGTTGAAAATCACCCCTGTCCCAGGAGTTATGAAGCCGGTGATAATCGGTGACAGCGACAATCTAAAGGTAGGACAGATTGTCTATGCCATCGGAAACCCTTTCGGTCTTGACTGGACTATGACTATGGGTATAATATCTGCGCTGGAGAGAGTAATAGACGAGGAGAACGGGGCCCGCATAGAGGGGGCCATACAGACGGACGCGGCCATAAACCCCGGAAATTCTGGCGGCCCTTTGCTTGACAGCGCCGCACGGGTAATCGGGGTAAATACGGCCATCTACTCCCCAAGCGGGGCAAGTGCCGGTATCGGGTTTGCCATACCCGTAAACCTGGTAAACAAAGTAGTAAGCTCTCTCATAGCACACGGCAGATATCTCAAACCCGACCTTGGGATTTTAAGTGACGACAAAATCAATGACGAACTCCACAAAAGATTTCGCCTAAAGGGTGTGGCGGTGTTGAAGGTGATGCCAAACTCGGCCGCTTACAGGGCTGGTCTTAGGCCAACTTTGATTTATCCGGATGGAAGGGTGGTGTTTGGAGATATTATCCAGGATGTGGACGGGAAACCGGTAAATAGCTATGGTGAGCTAAAAGATGCTTTGGAGAGAAAAGTTGGAGGTGGTAAGGTGGTGCTTGGGGTATTGAGAGAGGGCAGATATATAAAGATACCGATAAATCTATAGGAGGATGATATGATAAAAGACTTGTTCTATCTTGGGCTTGGAAGTGCTCTACTGGTAAAAGAGAAGGTTGAGGAGGAGCTGCAAAAACTGGTGGAGAAGGGAAAACTTTCCAAAGAGGATGTGAAAAAAATCATAGAAGAGGCCAAAAAGCGGGGCCAGGAGGAGGAGAAAAGGGCCAAAGAGGAGCTCAAAAAGCTGCTTAAGGAGGTTATAAAAGAGGCGGGAGTCGCCACAAAAGAGGATATCGAAGAGTTGAAGAAGCTGCTTGAGAAATAATCCCTTTATCCGGACATACAGGATTTTTCGGCTTTTGATGAGCTTTTTTCTGCTGATAAAAAGGCAGGAGCGGCTCTTATGGTTCAGGCCTTTGCCGCCAAAGGAGCTAAGAGAGAGTATAGTGGAGCTTGGAGCCAGTTTTATAAAGCTGGCGCAGGTGTTGGCGACAAGGGCGGATTTTTTCGACGAGGAGTATCTAAAGGAGTTAAAAACCCTTCATGACGAGCTGCCGCCAATGAGTGAGGAGGAGTTCGAGCGGGTCTTCAAAAAGGCCTTCAAAACCTCACCTTTTAAAAAATTTGTAAAAAAGCCCATTGCCAGCGCCTCCATAGGCCAGGTTCACGAGGCTTACCTGAAAGATGGGACGAAGGTTGCCGTAAAACTTAGAAGATACGGCATCCAAAAGAGAGTAAAAAGTGACATTGCCATCCTAAAAGCCCTAAATACCCTCTTTAAACCTCTTTTTAGCGAATATACGAAAAATTCCCTGGAGGCGGTGATAATCGAGTTTTCGGATATGATTTTAAAAGAGGTGAGCCTGCTGCAGGAGGCTAAAAATTTGAAAAAGTTCCAAAAAACATATAAAGACCAGGATGTGCTCTTTCCAGCTCTTTTTGATGAGTATTGCAGTGATGATGCTTTGGTGATGAGCTTTATGGAGGGGTTTAGATTCGATGACAGGGAGGCTTTAAAAAGGCTTGGGGTTGATTTTAGAAAGGTTTTGAATACTTTGGTGGATTTTTATGCTGAGCAGATGCTGGTAAAGGGACTTTTTCACGCCGACCCACATCCTGGAAACCTTCTTGTAAACAGTGAGGGCAACCTGGTGCTGCTGGATTTTGGAATGGTGAAGCAGATACCAAACGATACGAGAATCGCGATAATCGAGATGATAAAATCGGCTCATGAGAGGGATTTCGAGCTCTATATAAGCGCGGCAAAAAGGCTT
>JAMOUF010000056.1 GCA_027068245.1 Campylobacterales bacterium
AGAGGAGATAGAGCTGGAAAACTTTATCCCCGAAGTGCCAGCCATCTCGGCCGACACCACAAAACCCCAGACGATAAAGATGGCCGGCATACACCACAAAAACTGCAAGGCGGTGGTTGTGCTTTTTGAAGACGATATAAAAAACGCCAAGATAGCATTGATGTGTAAACTGCTTAACAAAAAGGTGGACGTCATAGTCAAGTCCACCACCAAAGAGAACACCGAACACCTGAGAAATATCGGTATCCGGCACATAGAAGACCCTTTCAAAATCATCTCCGACAGGCTCTATTTCGAGATAACCGCCCCATATATCTGGCTTTTGGAGATGTGGGTTTTTGGACATATTTTAAGGATTAGAAAGAGGGAGTTTCTGCCAAAGGGCAAATACATCATCTGCGGATACGGCCGGATGGGGCACGCCCTGGCTAACGCCCTTGAGCGGGCGGGGATAGACTATGTCTCTATCGATATAAAATCGAGCGACTACAAAAAAAGAAAGCAGAGCGCCATATACGGAGACGGCGAGGATATAGAGACGCTTATAAAAGCGGGAATCAAGGAGGCCAGCTGTATCATAGCCGCTACAAGCGACGATATGATAAACCTGACTATCCTCTCCACAGCAAAAAAACTGAACCCCAACATCTACACCATAGCCCGTGAGAACTCCATAGAGGATCTGAGTATTTTCAAATCTGCCAGGATAGACAAGATATACATACTTGAGAGGATTTTAGCCAAATATACATACAACTTCATCGCAAAACCACTGGCTAACAAATTTATAAGGCTCATTCACAAAAAAGATAATGTATGGGCTATGAATCTGGTTGGAAAACTAAGCTCCCATATCGGGCAAAACCCGCTGCTTTTTGAGATAACCATAGACGAAGAGCACGCATATGCCCTATATAATGAGCTAAAAAAAGGCAGAAAAATCCCTTTGGAGGTTCTAAAACGCTCAAGAGCCGACTACAGGAAAAAAAACCGGATAGAGTTTTTGCTATATGAGTATATATCACCAGAAAAAAGAGTTACAAAACTGCTGCCCGAAGACGATCTCGTGATAGAACCCGGATGCAAACTGCTGGTGGCTTGCGACGAGGAGGGTAAAACCGATTTTGAGTATATCATCAACAACTACTATGAGCTATACTACGTTTTAACGGGAAAAGAGCTCCACACCGGCATATTAAGCCGGTTTTTCAAATAACTCCAGATAGTTTTTTGCCACCTGCCTTCCCACCTCTATCACCTCATAGGCCTTATGAAAATCGTAAGTTCCGCATACATCCTTTGGTATCTCGATAAGCAGATCCGGCGGATATCCGGCAAGGCGGTATCGTATCAGGGTGTTTTGCATCGCATCAAAGCTCATATCGATTATGTCGAACATGGAGTAGTCCTCTTCTTCCACCACTTTTTTAAAGCTCTTTTTGGCGATCTCTTTGATCTGTTCCAGTTTTTTCTGCCTCATCTCGATCTCTTTTGGGATCTTGACTTCCACTTTGGGTATATTTCCATAGAGGTTTACGGCAACTATTTTATCACTGTGATCGCTCATAACAGGAGCCACCGGCAGAGGGTTCAGCACCCCTCCATCCACCAGCAGCATCCCGTTTAATTCCAACGGGGTAAAAAAAGAGGGTATCGCTATGGAGGCCCGGATGGCGGTTAGCAGATCGCCCTCTTGAAACCAGATCTCTTTGTTCCTTTTTAGATCCGTAGCCACTGCGGTAAATTTTACCGGCAACTCCTCTATCCGGATATCTCCCACAAACTCTCTTAGCTTTTTAAAGATCTTCTCACCCTTTATAAACCCCTTCTTCTCGAAACTTATATCGAGCAAAGCCGCCACGTCGAGCACGTCCAGGCCCAGCACCCACTCTTTATACGCCTCAAGAGCACCAGCGCAGTATAGCCCGCCTATAAGCGCTCCCATGGATGAGCCGCTGATGGAGACTATCTCATACCCCCTGGCCTCAAGCTCCTCTATAACTCCTATATGGGCATATCCTCTGGCCCCACCACTGCCTAAAACCAGAGATATTTTCATCTTATGACTCTTTTGAAAGTTTTAAGCGAGCTTATGAGAAGTATCTTGCACTTTTGCGAAAATATCTTCGCCTCCACATCTCTTAGCCTCGCCTGCGCCTCGGCCAAAGAGGCTATGGAGCGGCTAAGCTCGTCCGCACTTGCAAGCTGGTGAATATATCTGCCTAAAGTCAGTTTGTAGTAACTTCTGGCCGCTTCCACCCCCTTTGCCGCCGCCTCTTTTTTGGCCTTAAGCGCATTTAGTATCTTTTGGTTTGACAAAAGGTTGGTATTTGCCTTATGCAGGTAGTCTTTTATATAACTTCTCTTTGCGAGCACTTTAAACCTTGCGGCCTCTACCTTGCATCTGTCGCCAAAGCCGTTGAAAAGGTTGTATTTCACCACGGCTCCCACATAACTCTCATCCGCGTTTTTGTATCCGTCACCATCGAGTTCGAGAGAGTCGCCAAACCTTTTCAAAGCCCCTTTTGCAACCAAAGAGGGGTAAAAGGCCGACTTCGCCAAATCCACATCCTTCCTATCGGCCAAAAGCTCTCTTTTAAGTGCCAAAATATCCTCTCTTTGCTCGATATCGAGGCTCTTTGGCAGTGTAACGGGAAAGATATCCGCCTCTTTTACATCCAGTCCGGATATATATCTCAAATATGCCCTCACCTCCTCCTCTTTCGCCCTGATCTCTTCAATCTTCGCCTCTGTCTCGAACTTTTTCGCCTCGATGTTATACAGATCGCTTACTGGTATAAGCCCCTGTTCGTAAAAGCCCTTTGCCTTTTTATAGCTCATATCCAGAGCCTTTTTCGCCTCTTTTAAAGCTTTTTCATAAGCTTTTAGTGAGTATATGGAGCCGTAAAGCTCACTGCTCTTTAGGTAAAGTTCCCTTTTTAGATTCTTTTTCCATAAAATGGCGGCCAGCCTCTTTATTTTTCGTTTCTCTATCAGATTCGTCACGGCATATCCGGTAAAGATGGGATAACTTATCCCGATCTCTCCTTCAAACCTGCTGCGTTTTCCCATAGGAAAAGGGGTAGTTCCCGTTGGCAGATGCATATATATTGTTGGCTGCTCTTTTAACCTGACCGCACTCAGCATCGCATCCACGGAGGGAAGGTTTTTGGCTTTGGCCTCGCCCAAAAGGGCCTCTTTCGCCTTTATCTCATAACTTTTGGATTTTAAAAGCCTGTTTTTATCCACGCCTTTTAACAAAGTGGCAAAATCTATGGCAAAACCGGACCAAACCAAAGAGACCAGCACTAAAACGACTCTTCTCATAACTTATCCTTTTTAAAGTTTATAAACAGCGCCAACACAAAAAGCGAACCAAAAAGCGCCCAGTATGCAGCATGCATAAAGGTGTTGTAAAAGCCGTAGTTGTAGCTCATAAAAAGCTCGTAATTTCTAAATATCTCCTTTACTATATCATATGGCAGTTTTAAAATCTCTTCAATTTTTCTCAAAAAATACTCCACATACTCCCTGTTTTGAATCTCAACCATCCTGTCGAAATTGAGGTTTTTGAAATACTCCATATTGTTCGTAGCCAAAGCGGTCCCGAAACTTCCACCCACAAACCTCACATAGTCCATCAAAACTATGGCAAGCTCACTCTTGTTAGGCGGAGCGCTTTTTAAAATAAGCACGGTTACTGGGGCGAAAAACATCCCCATACCTATGCCAAAAGGTATCGTCATCAGTATCGCCTTTTGCAAAGGGGTGTAGTAGTTTAGATGGGGCAGAAAGAAAAAAGAGGTTACAAGATATATGGCGGTGGCAATGGCTACCGTGGCCTTGGGGCCAATCTTATCGCTAAGAATTCCTGCGATGGGAGAGAAAATCCCTATAAACAGCGCGAAGGCAAATACCGCTATCCCGGCGTCCAAAGTAGGCAGGCCCTTGATATGCTCGTAATATATTGGCAGAAGATAGAAATACTGATACATCGAAAATCCCAAAATAATAAAATATATCAGTATCCCGTTGGTAAAATCCATATTTTTAAAAAGGCTGAAATCTATCAGCGGATATTTTGAGTGCAGCTCGCTTAATATATAGAGCAGATATCCAACCACGCTTATATATAGCAGAACTCCTATGTAGATGGAGTTGAACCAGCCCAGCTGCTGCCCTTTGCTAAGCATTATAAGCAGTGCTATGGTTGCGATTGAGAGCAGCGCGAAACTTAAAAAATTGAACTTCATCTTCTCAAAAAAACGCTCTTTTGGCAGATAGAGCATTCCCGCAACCACCAGTAAAATACCGATGGGGACATTGATGAAAAAGACCATTCTCCAGCCATAATACTCGGTAAGATACCCTCCCACCGTAGGACCAAGAGCAGGGGCGAAACTGACGCCAAGGGCGAAAATCCCCATAGCCAGGCCCTTTTTTTCGGGAGGAAAGTAGCTAAAGACCATCACGTGGCTTGTTACCATTATAAAGGCCTCGGCAAGACCTTGAAAGACCCTCGCCACCACTATCTGCTCCAAAGATGTGGAAAGAGCGCAGGCCAAAGAGGCCAGGGAAAAGACCAGCACGCCGGTTAGATAGACCCATTTGCTGCCAAAACGCTTTATAAGGTATTCACACAGCAAAAGCCCGATGGCTGCGGCTATCATATATGAGGTTATTATCCACTGGACCCCATACATATCCGTAGCAAGCGGGCCGGTCAGCTTTGGGACGATCACGTCCACCACCGTGGTATCCAAAATCGCCATAAAGGCCCCGACCATTACGATAAAGGTATATAAAAACCGCTCTTTGGGGCTTATCTCCCAGCTCTTAATCTCTTCTGATAGCAACGCTGGCTCCCATTCCCACCCTCAAATCATCAGTGGGGTTCAACAAGGTTATCCTAACAGGAAAACGCTGGTCCAGTTTGGTAAACTCCCCGCTGGATATATCACGGGGCACCAGGGCGAAGGTAGCGGCGGAGGCGGGCAGTATCTTTTCCACTACTCCCTTATACTCCCTGTCCGGATAGGCGTCGACCGTGATTTTTACGCTGTTGCCGGGCTTGACCCCTTTTAATTTCTTCTCGCTCAAAAGCACCTCAACGTGCAGATCCTTTGGATTTACCACCGAATAGACGGGCTCTCCCTCTGAAACGACGCGTTCTACGTTTACAAACTTTTTTGCCACCGATCCAGTGATTGGCGAGTATAAATAGCAGTAAGATATCTTGTTTTTTATCTCCTCATACCTTTTTTGAAGACTTTGTGAGCGTTTTTGCAAGGAGGCTATCTTTAGGCCAAGCTCTTTTATCCTTTTTTGGTCTATATCCACCAGCTTTATCGCCAAAAGGGCCTTTTTTACCTCTGTTTCCAATGCCTTTAGGCGCGCCTTCTGGGCTAAAAGACTCTTATACAGATAGCTTTTTTGGCTCTTTATATCCTCATACCGGCTTTTAGGTATTAACTTGCTTTTAAAGAGAGCCTTATAGCGTCTTTCATCCTTTGAAACCTTCTCGTATTTTGCCTCCATAGCCTCGATCTCTCTTTTCAACGCCTCGATTTTTGCCAAGAGCATCTCTTTGTCGGCTCCTTTTATACCTCTGTTGGTCTCAAGGGAGTTTTTAAGCCTCTCTTTTTCCACTTTTAAACGCTTTACTTCGTAATTTATAGCTTCGATCTCCTTTTTTACCCGTGCAGCGGCCGTTTTAAAGTCCCTCTCATCCAGCTTTGCCAGCAGCTCCCCCTCTTTTACGCTCTCTCCCTCCTTTTTTGCCATATAAAGAACCTTTCCACCCACCTTAAATCCCAGCGTAAGCAGGGAGTCTGTTTTTATAAAGGCCGCGTCGCTTACGGCGTTTTTGGTTCTGTATTGTATAAAGTTGTAGGCTATGTAGGTAAAAACGGCTATTAACAAAAGTATAAAAACGGTTCCTATCTTTTTCATCGCAACCTCTGTCCGGATATAGTGAATTATATTCACATTTTTATTAATTAATTCTTATTTAAGAAAAACTATTTTATTATAGTTTTAAAAAAGAGGTTTGTTGATTAAAGACAGGATCAAAGAGTATAAAAAAGAGCTTATACTGCAAAAGATCAGCTCTTTCTTGGAAAAAGAGGGTTTTGAGAAGGCGAAAATGGCCGATATCGCAGCTTACTGCGGTATAAGCGTGGGGGCCCTTTACAAACTCTTCTCTTCCAAAGAGGAGCTCTTTTACTCATATATAAAGTATCAGATCGATCTTTTTTACGAAAACCTTGAAAAGGGGTTCGCAAAGATAGAAGATCCAAAAAAGAGAATCTGTTTTTTCGTAGCCCAGAAGTTCAAAACCTTCAAAGAGAAAAAAAAGGTTCTTATAGACACGGTGGCTGCGGATCCGCTCTTTTTAGCCAAACTAAACACCGCCAAACAAAACCCGGCGAAAAAGGTTTACGAGCTTTTGGCAAGGGAGCTGAAAAAGGCCAAAATCGCCAAACCTTTGAAGATGGCCTACCTTATAAATGGCCTTACCCTTGGCTACGTGGAGCTTTGGCTAACTACCGGGGATGAAAGAGTGCTGGATGTGGATGAGGCCTGCGGGTTTATTTTAAAAATGATAAAGGACTGATTTTGAACGCTTTAAAAAAATATGGCCTGGGAATTTTCCTGTTAACCCTTGTGGCCGGTGCCGGATATTTGATATATGTTAAACTCCACCCCAAAAAACTCCCTCCCAACCTTATCGAAGCCGTAGGGCGTTTTGACGGGGACATTATACATCTTAACAGCAAATATCCGGGCCGGATAGTAAAACAAAACGCCGAAGATGGAAAAAAAATTGCAAAAAACCAGCTAATCACCCAAATTGATTCCAAAGAGTTCAACGCCAAAAAAGAGGCTATAAAAAACCAGATAGAGGCCAAAAAAAGGGAGTTGGAGATCGCTAAAAACTCCCTTCCCCAAAACGTGAAAAAGGCCCAGGCCTCCCTAAAAGCCTCGTTGGCCGCCAAAAAAGAGCTTTTAAACAGCATCGAGGCCCTAAAGGCGGTGGTGGAGCAAAACCGCAGGGACTACAGACGCCTTCTATCCCTTTACAAACAGAAGCTGATTCAAAAACATGAGGTTGAGGTTGCGGCCTTGAAACTAAAGACCAACAAAAAAAAGCTGGACTCCCTGATGGCGAAACTAAAAGAGGTGGAAGCCAAGATCGAGGCGGCTAAAAGCACGCTGGCCCAGGCCAAATCCTCCCTAAAAAAGATAGAGGCTCTAAAGTTTGCCATAGAAGCGTTAAATTCCAAATTAAAAGAGATAGAGGCCATCTTGGAGGAGTTGAAATTGAGATCTCCCATAGACGGGTTTGTGCTGGAGAAGGTGGCGAATGTGGGAGAGGTGGTTGGTGCTGGGGCTGTAAGCGCTACTCTTTTGGACCCGGCCTCTTTATATCTGAAAATTTTTATCGACACCATAAATGTGGGAAAGGTAAAAATCGGCGACAAAGGGGTTATATTTTTGGACGCCTATCCAAATAGACCCTTTGAGGCAAGAGTGGTCCGCATAGCCAAAAAAGCGGAGTTCACACCAAAAGAGGTGGCTGTCAGGCATGACAGGATACAGCGTGTTTACGCGGTTCACCTAAAGCCTATAAAACCAAACCCGCTCTTTAAGATAGGACTGCCGGCAATCGGCGTCATCTCTATAGACGGCAAAGGCCTGCCAAAATCGATGGAAGAGATACCGCCGCTTTGAATAAAAACGTAATATACCTGGGTCTGGTAAGCTTCTTTACCGATTTCGCCACGGCACTTATAAATCCGCTGCTGCCGATTTTCATCGTTGTTTACTTAAACGAGGGAGTGGATAAGCTGGGCTTTGTAGTGGCGCTTTCCACTTTTTTCTCCTACGCCCTTAGAGTGGTATCCGGATATATCAGTGACAGATACGGCATACACAAACCCCTTCTTGTTGCCGGATACGGCTTGAGTGCTGTAAGCAAACCTCTTCTTGGGTTTAGCCAAAGCTACAAAAGCGTGGCTATCTTACGCTCTTTGGAGAGAATCGGAAAGGCGATAAGAACCGCTCCAAAAGACAGTATGCTGGCATTTTACGGGGAAAAAAAGATGGGCAGGACCTTTGGCTTGCACCAAACCCTGGATATTGCCGGGGAGTTTGGCGGCACAGTAGCCCTTTTTCTGGTTTTGCTCTATTTGGGAACGGCTGAAAAAACCGTTAGGGAGGTGTTCTTTTTTACGGCAATTCCAGGGGCGATAGCCCTTTTTATACTTATCTTTTTTGTGGAGGATATTAAAAAGGGTCCAAAAAAGGTCAGCTTTTTTTTAGAGAGGGATGACTTAAACATTATCGCAAAGCTTTTTTTCTATTTTCTGTTTCTATTTTTCTTTTTCAACGAGGCCTTTTTCACCGTAGCCGCAAAAAACAGAGGTATAGATACACTCTATATCCCGATCCTTTTCCTGCTCTCCACCTTTACCCAAACCCTTACCAGCTATCTGTCGGGGGTTTTGATAGACAGATACGGGGCCCAAAAGATTTTGGCCCTTTCGCTTTTTTTTGGCACGGCGGCCCAGGGGGTGCTTTTGATAGAGCAAAAGTGGGCCGTAGCAGCCGCGTTTATCCTCTTTGGGCTTTTTAACGTCTTTTCGCTAAATTCAGCCAGAAGTTACATAGCCCGTGGAAAATCCAGAGGCACTCTTTATGGCCTTTTTTATGCGGCTATGGCGCTCTTTGGAGCGGCCGGAGCCTACATAATAGGACTTTTGTGGCAAAAGATTGGCGAGGGATTTACCGTAAAGCTGTCTTTTGCCTTTACCTTTTTGGCCGCCACACTCTTTTGCATAAGGAGCTGTTTTGGATCTGATAGTAAATAGAGTCAGCGTCTATTACGGCGACAAAGTGGGTATAAAAGATGCCTGCGTGGAGGCCAAAAAAGAGGAGATTATAGGCTTCATCGGTGCCGACGGGGCCGGTAAAAGCTCTTTGATGTTCGCCATAGCCGGCGTAAAGAGGTTCAAAGGGGAGATAATATATGAAAACTACGCCTACCACTCCCCCAAAGAGGCTGAAAAGATAAAGGACAAGCTGGGATTTATGCCCCAGGGCATCGGCCTTGTGCTCTATCCGGATTTAACCGTTGACGAACATCTCGATTTTTTCAGCGACATCAGGGAGCTAAAAAGGGACGAAGAGTACTGGAGATACAGGCAAAGACTGCTTAAAATGGCCGGCCTGGCCGAGTTTACCGACAGACTGGCAAAAAATCTAAGTGGCGGTATGAAACAGAAACTCTCCCTTATATGCACCCTTATACACAGGCCAAAACTTCTGCTTTTAGATGAGCCAACCACAGGGGTAGATCCTATTAGCCGCCAGGAGCTTTGGGAGATACTGGACGAAAATAGAAAAAAAGAGAAATCCATCTCACTTGTAAGCACCGCATATATGAGCGAGGCCTCGAAAATGGACAGGCTCTACCTCTTTGACGACCAGGAGATCATAGCAAGCGGCACGGAAAAAGAGCTTATAGATATGGCCAGGGACTACACCTATGAGGAGACCGAGTGTGAGGAGGGGTGTATCACCTTCAACAAAAGGACCTACTCCCTGCGTCCTCTAAACGCAAAAAAGGCGGAACCAACCCTTGAGAGCCTCTTTTTCGTAAACGCTTTGAAAAAGAACAAAATCCCCCCTCCGATACAGATAGAGCCAAGAGAGCAAAAGATAGAGATTCCCCCCATCGTCATGGAGGCCAGAGGGCTTACCAAAAGGTTTGGGGATTTCGTGGCTGACGACCATATAGATATGGTTTTAAGACGGCGGGAGATTGTGGGGCTTTTGGGTGCCAACGGAGCTGGAAAGACCACATTTATAAAGATGCTTTTGGGCCTTTATCCCATAGACGAGGGGGAGCTCTATCTGCTTGGCAAAAAGATATCCTCACCCGAAGACAGACAGGAGCTTAAAAGCAAGATAGGATATATGAGCCAGCTTTTCGCCCTCTACAAAGACCTTACCATCTATGAGAACCTGGTCTATTTTGCCAAGATGCACGGCCTTGGTATGGAAAAAGCTCTGCATAGAATAGAGAAACTCTCAAAAGGGCTCGGTTTTGACAAATATATAAACGAGTTTCCAAAAGACGTTCCCCTTGGCATCAAACAGCGTTTCTCACTGGCCGCGGCCATCTTGCACGAACCGGTGGTGCTCTTTTTGGACGAACCCACAAGCGGGGTGGATACGGTAGCCAGGGCGCAGTTTTGGAAGCTGCTGCATCAGCTGAAAGAGAAATGGGACATCTCCATTCTAATCACCACCCACTATATGAGCGAGGCTGAATACTGCGACAGGGTGGTGGTGCTAAAAAGAGGTAGAAAAATCGCCGACGACACTCCGCAAAACCTGTTAAAAAGGTTTCCAAACGCCAAAAGCTTTGAAGAGGTCTTTTTGGAGCTTTACAAGGAATCAGAATGAAAATAGGTGTCATCAAAGCGTATATGCTAAAAGAGTTCAAAGATTTAATCAGAAGCAGGATGATATTTCTCGTATACATTATGCCTACACTGATTTTGGTAATGTTTGGATACGGCATAAAACTTGAGGTAAAACACTCAAGGCTCATCATACTCGATCACGACAAAAGCGAACTCTCATACACTCTTATAAATCGATTCGAGCACTCGAAATATTTTAATACCAAAGTGTTGGATATTACGGAAAATGAAGCCCTAAGAATGATAAAAGCCGCAAAGGCGGATATCATACTTATAATACCCCAATCATTTGAAAAGAGAATTTTCCATAAAGACAAAACCGAGATAGGAGCTTTTATAGATGGGGCCTTTCCCTTGCGGGCTATGACGATGCAAAGCTACGTCCAGGGGGTAGTATACTCGATGATTAGGGATCTGATGGAGCGTTACCATATCCGGATAAAAAAGATTGAGATAAATTACAGAAACCTTTTTAACCAGTCTTTGCGTGACGAGAACGCCATAGTTCCTGGCCTTATCGGGTTGGTTTTGCTTGTGGCGCCGGCAATACTTGCGGCCCTTTTGATAGTAAAGGAGAAAGAGAAAGGAACCATTTTCAACTTCTACTCCTCACCCGTAAAAAAGAGCGATTTTTTGATAGCCAAACTCACACCGGTCTTTTTACTCCATTCCGTAAATATCTTTATCCTGCTTTTATGGGCTCTATATCTGTTTAAAGTCCCTTTTAGAGGGGAGTTTTGGATATATTGGCTAACCAGCGAGATATATATACTTATAAGCCTATCCATTGGCCTTTTGGTATCTATAGTCACAAACAGACAGATAGTGGCCGTAATTTTAACGGTTATCATCACGGTAATTCCCGGATTTTTATATTCGGGGATTTTGATGCCGATATCTTCGATGAGTAAGGAGGCCTATATCGAGGCACATCTCTTTCCCGTGATGTATTACAACCATATCATTTACGACACTTTCTTGATAGGCCAGGGCTTTGAGGCGCAAAAAAACCTGCTCTATCTGTTGATTTTGATATTTTACGCAGCCCTCTTGTTTATCATAGGAAGCGCTTTATTGAAAAAGGAGCTTAAATGAGGATATTTGGCACGGTATTTTTTAAAGAGCTTCTTATCTTTTTACGCTCCATAGGCCTTGTGGCCGTAGTTTTATACTCCTTTACCATAGACGTCTATATAGCCGGCGAGGGGATAGAGGTAAAGCCTAAAAACGTCTCCGTTGGATATGTAGACTACTCAAACTCCATTTTGCCGCAAAAGATCCTCTCTCACCTCCATCCGCCAGAGTTTAAAAAACCAAAACCATTCACTTCCCAAAAGGAGCTAAGTCAAGCCATATTCAACAAAGAGATTCTTGTAGGGCTTGTATTTGAGAGTGATTTTGAAAAGAGCCTTTTAACGGATGGCAAAACGAAATTGAATATTCTTCTTGACTCCACAGCCGCGGCCCAAAGCTACATAACCCTTTACTACCTTCAAAACATCGTGATGCGGTTTGTGCCCCAAAAGGAGGGGTTTGAACTGAAAACCCACAAGCTTTTCAACCAAAACGCCGATACCCATATGTTTATCTCTTTTAGCGAGTTTATATCGGTTTTAACTCTTATAGGCGTCATTCTATCGGCCGCCGTCTTTGTGAAAGAGAAGGAGGAGGGAACATGGGATATAATGCTGCTTATGCCGGTAGACTCCAAAATCATCATTTTGGCGAAGGCCTTCTCTCAGGTCTTTATCATCATCTGCGCTTCCATCTTGTCTATGGGCTATGTGGTTTTGACTATTTTCAACACCCCTTTTAACGGCTCATTTTTGGACTTTTTTATGCTTACACTGCTCTACTCTTTGACGCTGGCGGGTATCGGGCTTTTTATAGCCTCAGTATCCAAAGATATTATGCAAGTAGCCCAGATATCCATACTTATTATGATGCCTTTAATCTTTTTAAGTGGGGCCTGGACGCCTATTTACTCCATGCACCCCCTACTGCAAAAACTCTCCCTTCTATCCCCGCTTAGATACTATATAGAAGGAAGCGAGAGCGTGGTGTTTAGAGGGACCGCCACGGTGGATCTGCTCCAATACTATATCCCTTTGGCGATCATTGGAACAGCACTCTTTATCTTTGGATTTAAAAAAATAGGGAGGCTCTTTTGAAAAAGTTTTTACTACTGATTGTTTGCACGCTTTTGGTGGCCCGTGACACCGACCCGATACCCACCACGATAATTCACCCTTTCAGGCAGATGTTTTACGCCTTTTATGGTGACTTGGCAAAGCTGAGTAGTGAGGAAGAAGCAAAATTTACACTATCACTTATGGAGACCAACGACTACGACTCAAGTCCGCCCTACTTTTTCGACTACGAGGTAACATCCTTGGTGCTTTTGGCCACCCAGAGGATAGAGAGGGTCCAGTTTCGCCTCATAGTCCCGATGCATTATGTCTACGGCGGTTTTTTAGACCCCTTTTTGGACGCTTTTCACGACATAACCAACACCTTGAAATCCAAACACAACATATATGGGAAAAACCGCGTAAAGATAGATTTTTACTCCATTCACGAGGATAGCCCATTTTTCTCCTTCGGAAACATCGAGCTTGAGGCAAAAACCCCCATCCCCAATCCCTATCTGGATGCGGCCGTGAGTGTTGGAGTAAAATTCCCAACGGGTACGAAAAAGCTTTTTAGCAGCAAAAAACCGGACTATATGGCCGGACTATACCTATACAAAGAGATAGGTGGAGTGGCTCTGAATTTCAATTTCAACATGGCCTGTCTCTCAAAGGTAGAGTTCGATGATGTAAAAAGCGAGAGGATGCTCTACTCCTATCTGCTCTCACTGGTGTATGAGGAGTATGTGCTGGAGTTTAGACATATAACCTCTCCCTTTATTTCGCCCCACAGGAGCTTAAGCAGTAACTCTAATGTGATAAACTTGGGATACAGGTTTAAAAATTTCGAGTTTTTCCTAAGCGAGAACATTGCGCCTTTTTACGGCAGTCCGGATATAACGTTTGGAATAAATTACAGATTTTAAAGGAGTTTGGTGTGAGATGGAACTATAAAGACATAGACTACTCAAAGGCGAACAAAGAGGTAAAGGATATCGATTTTCTTTTTTATCTGATTACCAGCGCTTCGTTTATCGAGATAACCTCCAATATCTATGCCAAAAACCTCATAGAGTTTTACAAAGAGCATCCCCAAATCACCAGATGGCTGGAGGAGGTTTGGGAGCCGGAGGAGGTTCAGCACGGAAAAGCTTTGAGGGAGTATGTAAAGAGCGTATGGAGCGATTTTGACTGGGATGGTGCGTATGAGAGGTTCAAAGGGGAGTATATCCCACTTTGTACCCTGGATGAGTTTCAGCCCACAAAGGCTAAAGAGATGCTTGCAAGAATGGTGGTGGAAACAGGAACCAGCACGTTTTACAGAGCTCTTGAGCGTTTTATGGAGGATAAAAAGGAGCCTGTGTTAAAAGAGCTCTCACACAACATCAGCAAAGATGAGGTATACCACTATGAGAAGTTTTACGAGGCCTTCGAGATGTTCAACGAAGAGGAGAAACTTAAAAGAAACGATATTATAAAAGTGATTTACGACAGACTCAAACTCATAGATGCCGAGGATGCGAAAATCGCTTTTAAAGCTATTTACGAGACCAGGACGGGGAAACCTTTCAAAGAGGAGCTGTATGAGGAGCATAAGAAAAACGTCTCCAAATTCGCCAAAAAGTACTACCCTTACAATATGGCTATAAAAATGCTTTTAAAACCTCTTAAACTCAACAAAAACTTGGAAAAACTAACCGTGCCGGTTATAAGGGGCGGGCTGAAGATTTTAGGAATCTAAGCCCAGCCCGAAAGTGTTTGAGAGAGTGTTTATGTAGTTGAAATATCCGGTTATCGCCACCGCTTCCAAAATCTCCTCGTCGCTCCAACCCATATCTTTTAGCCTCTTTATCTCCTCTTTCGTTATCTTGTAGTTCTCTTTGCCGCTTGCTTTTATACAAAACCTCAGCAGCTCCTTCGTCCTCTCATCGGCCTCTATATGCTCCACGCCCTTTAATATATGTTCTAT
>JAMOUF010000057.1 GCA_027068245.1 Campylobacterales bacterium
GAAAAAAGAAAGCCCCAGGACGGCAGGTTCTCGGCAAATATTATGGATAAAGAGTATGACTTCAGGGTATCTTCCTTGCCGATAGTTACGGGTGAGTCCATCGTTATCAGGATTTTGGACAAATCGAAAGCTCTGATACCTTTGGAAGATGCGGGGATGAGTAAATACAATTTCGAGATATTTACCAAATCGTTGAAGACCCCATACGGGATTATATTGGTAACGGGACCTACAGGAAGCGGTAAGTCAACCACGCTTTACGGCGCGCTAAATATGTTAAGAAGCGTGGAGAAAAAGATTATAACCGTAGAAGACCCGGTGGAGTATCAGATAAATATGATTCAACAAGCCCAGGTAAACCCAAAGATAGGCTTTACTTTCGCATCGGCCCTGCGCTCTATCCTAAGACAGGACCCCGACATCATAATGATAGGTGAGATTAGGGACAAAGAGACGCTAAGAATCGCAGTCCAGGCCGCCCTTACGGGCCACCTCGTCCTCTCGACGCTCCATACCAACGACGCCATAAGCGCCATAAACCGTATGATAGATATGGGGATTGAGCCATACCTTGTAAGCGGTGCCCTTATAGCCATAGAGGCACAAAGACTGGTTAGAAGAATCTGCCCCCACTGTAAAAAAGAGATAGAGCTTGAGCCTGGCTATTTTAACCAGATTAAAGAGTTTCTGCCCCAAAACTACAGGTTTTTCAAAGGAGAGGGGTGCAAGGAGTGCGAATTTACCGGATATATGGGACGGGAGATGATAAGCGAGGTTTTCAAGGTGGACGAAGATATCGCCCGGCTTATTTCGAAAGAGGAGCCAAAAGAGAAGATAGAGAGTCTTGCTTTGGAAAAAGGCTTTGTGCCTATGCTAAAAGATGGGCTAAACAAAGCTATTGAGGGCAGCACTACCATTGACGAGGTATTGAGAGTAACGAGGCTTTAATGAGATACTATAACGTTTTAGTTCTGGCAAAAGGGAAAAAAACCCCGATCCTAATCAAAGCTCAGGATAAAAAAGAGGCTGTGGAAAAGGCAAAACTTAAAACAAACGGAATAGTTTTAAAGGTTCAAGAGACCGCAAAACCGATAGAGGAGCAGCTGCAGGAGCTGGCAAACCTCATCGTTTTGAAACTCAAAAAAAACAAGATCAAAAGATCCGACCTCATCGCCACAATAAGGCAGCTGGCCGTTATGACGAACGCGGGTATCCCACTGCACGACGCGCTGGTTGAGATCGCCAACTCGACGGACAACAAAAGGCTGAAATTTATTCTAAACGACATAGCAGAAAGCATCAACGCAGGTATCAGCTTCTCCAAATCGTTGGAAAAATACTCCAACGAGCTTGGCTTTTTAACCATCACCATGATAAAACTTGGTGAGAGAACCGGTGATATGGCCCACGCTCTGTTTACTCTGGCAAATATCTTGGAAGAGATAGACGAAAACGTCAGAAAATTCAAAAAGGCGATCCGCTATCCGCTCATAACACTTGGAGCCATGGCAATAGCCTTCGTAATCCTAATCAGCTTCGTCGTACCAAAATTCAAATCCATATTCGAGAAATTCAACGCCGAGCTGCCTTTGCCAACAAGAATACTGCTCTTTTTGGAACACGCATTCAACACATACGGTCCATACCTGCTACTGGGACTATTTACAGGTATTTTTATCATAACCTACCTCTATAAGACTAACGAGGAGTTCAAATATGCGGTAGACAGATTTTTACTCAAAGTCTATCTTATAAAAGATGTTATTTTCTACTCCCAGCTTAGCCGGTTCTTTCTGATTTTTTCCGAACTGATAAAAGCCGGTATACCGGTAGTGGACGCACTGGAAAACTCGGTAAATATGATAGACAACAGCTATATCAAAGAGAAACTTCAGCTAATCTCCCATATGGTCGAGAAGGGCTCCTCTATCGAAGAGGCCTTTAGAGAAACTGGGCTGTTGGAGAATATGATTATCCAGATGATAGCGGCCGGCGAGGCAAGCGGTCAGCTAGACCAGATGCTCGGCAACATTACCGAATACTACTCAATGAAGTTCAACTATATTCTTGACAATATGTCGAGCTACATAGAGCCTGTGATGCTGGCTGTAATAGCCGCACTGGTCCTGCTGTTGGCACTGGGAATTTTTCTGCCTATGTGGGATATGGCGCAGGTTATCAACAAAGGCTAACCAGCCACCATCCCGGCTTCACTCAAAAACCTGGAGGGTTCGAACTCCTCCTTTTTTACCCTGTCATACTTTGCAAAGCTAAGATAGAGCAGCTCTTTCGCACGGGTTACGGCCACATAAAAGAGCCGCCTCTCCTCCTCAATGCTTCCACCCTTACTTACCAGCCTAAGATTTGGAAACCTTCCCTCCATCAAATCGATTACATAGACCTCTTTAAATTCCAACCCCTTTGCCGCATGGACCGTCAGCAGATTTACCCCGCTGCCCTGCTCCAGCTCACCGCTTCCAAGAACCATGGCGTTGTAAAAC
>JAMOUF010000058.1 GCA_027068245.1 Campylobacterales bacterium
TGTATACGTCGCCGTAATTGCTCGCCAGCTGGCTAACAAGCCTGGTTCTACGCTCCATACTTTGCCGCGCATTTTCCAAAAGCCCCTCATCTATCGTGCCGTCTTTGAGTTTCGCCCTGTTTTGGGCTATTTTTTCCAATATTGTTCTATACAGAGGGCTTTGCAGCAGATGTGTCGCCATCGTTTTGGCCCTCTTTATCCGGCCACTCTCCACAAAAAGATTTCTCAGGTTTTCCAAAAACCAGGCTCCCTCTTCGCTCAGTTTTGGATGAAGCAGCAACGCGGAGCTTAAAAAGCCCTCCCCCACCACCTCTTTGAACCTGGCTTTGCTGCCAAGCTGCACAAAGTCGTCGAAAAGAGCCAGCTGAACGTTTCTGGAACCCTTTGAATATGGATTTATATCCACTGGTTCAATGAACCCCTTTTTTATATCCCCGTCCCCACACTTAAAAGCAGCCTCATACAGCTCCTTGGCGATGTTGGAACCTATACCCTTTGCATACTCCATTATATGGATGAAAGCTATCATATCCTTTGGATTTAGCATAAACGACAGCAGGTCGAAAAAGAGCTTAATCTCCTTTATATCGAAAAAGCTGACTCCACCGCGTCTTTTACACCCAATCCCTGCCTGCCTCAAAGCCGCCTCTATACCATCAGCGGAGGAGTTGTTTCTAAATATAACGGCTATCTCCTCTTTTGGAGTGGAAGAAGCCGCAATCCTGGCGGCTATCCCCTCATACTGGGCGTAAAGGTCGTGATACTCCAGAAGTTTTGGCAAAACCGGCTCCTTTTTGTTTTCAACTTCAAGCCGTTTGGGATAAATCCTCTCGTTTTTTTCTATAACCCTATTAGCCAAATCGAGAATATACCTGGTGGAGCGGTAGTTTTTAGTCAGCGTATATATCCTCGCATCCTCATATCTTTTCGCAAAACCGGCGATTATCTCTATATTCGCCCCATTGAAGGCGTATATACTCTGGTCGTAATCTCCTACGCAAAAGAGACTTTCGTAATTTAGAGAATCCAGGAAAAGTCCCTGAAGATTGTTGGTGTCCTGGTATTCGTCCACTAAAACTTCGGTAAATCTCTCTATTTTT
>JAMOUF010000059.1 GCA_027068245.1 Campylobacterales bacterium
GCACAATATGTCATTGCCAATTATCAGGATTTCTAATCCAGCTTATATGCGACTGGTCTATTTCAGCCTTATGACAAGCAGACCGTTACCTCCGTTTGCCACAAAAGCCGTATCCGGTTCTCTGGCGCTTTTTATGTCATATGCCGGATAGGGAAGATAGATGTTTTTTACAAACTTTATCTCGAATCCAGCTATATTCCAGATTGAGACAGATGCTGCACTGTTTAGGACAAAAAGCTTTTTTTGTGAAGAGAGATATATAAGTCTGTTGATATTGAAAATAGTATTTATTCTTTTTCTCTTTCTACTTGTTTTGTCAAAAAGATAGAAAGCTTTCTCGTTCCATTTGGTATAGACTATATAACGCTTACCCAAAGTATCGAAACTTTTTATAGAATCATCCTTTATAACGGTTTTAACTCTTTTTTCCACAGGGTCATATTCCAGAAGCCCCACGCATCCGTCCAACATATATACCTTGTTTCCATCGATTTTACCGCCTGAGGCGCATTTGGATGTAAACACTTTCAAAAGGACCATACCCTTTGGACCATACCGGTATAGATAAAAACCTTTTTTCGGGGATGAGGCCAGCAGAAGAGCGTCTTTTACCGAAATATCCTCAATATCCCCGTCTGTTTTTAGTTTCTCAACCGGTTTTAGCCCCCTGATACGAACGACGCCCTCTTTTCCATTCGCCAAAAACAGCTCTTTCCCGCTTTTTCTGACTCTGTACGAGTGTCCTGAAGTGGGAATGTGAGCCACTTTTTTTAGATTTTTTATATCGTTGCCCAGCACCACAAGCCCGTTTACCCCGTCAGCCAGATAGATATAGGTGTCGTCCGCCTCTACGCTCCATGTAAAACCGGGAGTATCGAAATGAAACAGAACGTTTTTAAAATCCTTTGGCTCCCGATATACGATATAGGCTTTCCCGTCGTCAATATTGAAGGTCATGGAATTCAAAAGAAGATATTTTAAAAATCCGTTTCTGTCCGCAGAAAGTATTTTGTAAACTTTAGCGCTTTTAAGCGAAAGATATAAATATGAGTTGCCGGGAGCATCCAGCGGGAACAGGCTTTTTATCAGATATCCCGAAGGCTGGGTTATATCCAGTTTTATCCCGTTTACAGGAGTCAGACCAAGCGGGTTGGAGCTCTGCGGTCTGCGGCCCTCAATCCTGTAGAGTTTTTTATCCTTTAGGCTTAACAAAATCCAGTCGTTGTAGTCTATCTTGCCGTCTTTATCGAAGTCATACTGAAACAGCTCTCCATATACCTCGAAACCCTTCGATGTCAGATAGGCCTTCAGGCTTTTTACATAATCGACACCGACAGCGAATACAACAGTGGCAAAAAGAACTAAAAACAGGATTTTCACTCCATCTCTCTTTCCATCTGGGTTCCGATTTTTTTATAAAGCTCGTAATAGTAGTCCACAAAACTCCTTGTTTGGATATCTTTTGGGAGTATATTTTTCTCCTTTGTCAAATACCTATCCAAAAAGAGTCTGCTGTCCTCTTTTTTTAGATAGTGGGCGGCTATATCCCTGTAGATATCCAGATACCAATTCTTTAGTTTATCATAGTTTTGTTTATTAATGTTAACTTTGAGGTTATCTTTAAACTCCAGCACCCCGCTATCAAAAAGTCCCACCAGATGTAAAAGCCCCTCCACATAGTATGGCTGAACCTCCTCAACCTCCATCCACCCTATCAAAGAGACGGCCCTGGTAACTATATCTTCCAGCACATACTCCCAAAGCCTCTCATCCTCGAACATAAAGTAACTTACCAGTCCGCCTACGGTGGCTTTGAACTCCTCCAGGTTCTTGAACTGGCCCCTCTTGTTCATCAGCGTCTCGCTCTCCTCGTCCATCCACAATATATGCCCAAACTCATGGCCTATCGTGGTTATATCGTAGACCTCGTGCCATATATCGGGCCTTTTAAATACCTCTTTGAACTTTTTTACCAGCTCCTTTCCATAGACGATAGAGTGGATTTTCATAAAAGGTTTGGCCTTTTGGGTCTGATATACCATATCGGCGTATGCGAAAATCTTCTTTCCCATCCGGCGGCTCACCACCTCGTCGTTTGGAACCACCTGGGCGCTGAAAAGGCCGTTGAATTCACTGCCATAGAAACTAAAGGGCCTTCCCACGTATATCTGCGTCCTGTCGATGTTGGAGAGGGTGGCTCTGTATACGCTCTCATCCTCTACATCCAAATCTTGATAGATGGATTTGAAGGCGGATTTGACATACTTCGCCCTTTTGTTTGCCCTATAGTTTGGGTTTGCCACCCTCACATCCCACTCCAGCGCCACGGCTTTTCTGTAGTGGTCCTCGTAATACTCCAGCGGATGGCCTATCTGGATGGGGGATTTTATCCTCATCCAGCTCTCATCCACCCTGGCCCACATCCCAATAAGCCTGTCCGGGTCTCTTTCCAACAGGGCCTCTTTTATCCGGATAAGATACTCTATCCATTCATTCTTATACTCATCCTCCAGCAATGCCAACCGCCCCACAAGCTCCTCTATCCTCGCTGCCGCCTCCTTTGTCTCCTCCTCAAAGGCCTGGGCATATGAGAGCCGCTCGAACTCCCCGTTTTCTTTAAGCCGCAGCACCGAGTAGCTTCTATCACCCGGCTCCCCGGCGTGCCCTTTGTCCAAAAGCCCCTTTCGTTGCAGCATCTCGAAAATCTTCTCCTCATCTCCGTTGAAAAGCCTGAAAAGCTCCCTGTTTACCCCATAAACTATCTGGGCCATCCAGCTGCTTTGCCAGGAGCTGAAAACCTCTCCCACACGATGGGCGCCCCAAAGCAGCTCCTGGTAAAAAGGTGTCAGCATCCCCTCTTTCTCTATCTTTCCAAGCATCCTCTCGAACCGGGCCGTATAGAAGCGGCTTACCCAGACATAGGCCCTCTCTTTTATCTCTATCTGCTTCTCTTCGCTGTAGTTTCTTATCAGGTTTAACAGGGTATCCTCCCGCAAATTCACTATTCTGTTTATGGCGGCCAGCAGGGTTTCGCTGTTTTTAGCCAGTGAGACAAATTCCAAAAAATCCTCCAGCAGCGCTTCGAGCTCCTGGGTTTTCGTATCGAAAAGCGACACCGGCTTCAACACATCGTAAAACTTTTGAAGCTCTTTTTGCTCCTTTTCAAGCATATTGTAGAGTTTTTCCAAATCCTTCAACTTATCACCTCTAAAACCTTTTTCGCAAGCTCCATAGCCTTGGCTCTGTGGCTGATTTTGGACTTGATGGAGCTATCGAGCTCTCCCAAAGTCTTCTCGTAACCTTTTGGTATGAAGATTGGGTCGTAGCCAAACCCCTTTTGGCCCCTGGGCGTAGTTATCACATCGCCCCACATCCAGCCGTGGACGGTGTAGGAGCCAAATGGCGAGACTATGGCTATTGCAGCCGTATAGTAGGCGGGGGTTCTTTTCAGACCCAAAGAGCGGATTTTCTCCACCAGCTTGTTTAGATTATCCCTGTCACCAGCTCCCTCTCCCGCGTATCTTGCGCTGTAGATACCAGGCTCGCCTCCCAAAGCGGGAACGCTTATGCCGCTGTCATCGGCCAGGACTATATATTCCCCCATATCT
>JAMOUF010000060.1 GCA_027068245.1 Campylobacterales bacterium
ATCACGATCGCTATGAAAAGCAAAATGGCGAAGCGGTAGATATACTCTTCGGAGATAAAAGAGCTGGAGTAGGCTTTGAGAGGCAGGGACTTTTTGGGCAGATGTAGATCGGCCTGGGAGAGTTTTTGCGCGGATCCTGGAAACATATCGGAAGGGACAGCTATGATCGTGCCATCTTCATTGAGCAGGACCTTGTTTTGTGCTTCTACCGGCTCTTTGATATCTTGCAAAGCGATCTGGGCCGGATAGACCTTCGAGATCTGGGATGGTTTGATATGCAAAGAGGCGAGTTTGTCCAGGATCTCCTTGTCATCGTAGGCGAAAAACCAGTACTCATCCCCCACTTTTTCCACATGGTAGCTGTACTCTTTGGCCGGGATGGTTCCTTCGAACATGGATGGAGCGATCTTTTTGGCCTGGGACAAAGGAATATCGAGCTTTTCCTTATGGAACCAGTAAAACGATGGGGAGAGAATAAGAATGGCCTTTTGGGATATGGACAAAGCTTCGCTGTTCCTATCCAAAAAGACCACTTCAGTTGATCTTGTAGCCAATATCTACAACCTTTTTTTGTTTGATATCATACACAAATTCTCCCAGACTTTTCCGCCCGTTTCTTTGAAAGACCATGTTTGCCCGCACGATCGGTACATAAAAGGCGATATTGAACTTCTTGAGCTCATCCCTGTACTCTTTGGCGATCTGAAGATCTTTCCATTTAGCAAAGCCCATCTTCTTGCCGGTGGTAAGTGCCTTGATCGTCTCGGGATCGAGATAGGGCAAAATATAGCGCAAAAGTGTCGGCGAAATATAATTAAAATCGATCTGTTTGCTGTAAAAACCCAAAATTTCTCGCCAAGGAATTTCGTAAATGGCAGGATCTTCCGTCAGTTCCACATAGCGATCCAAAAGCATGCAAAACTTTTGAAAATTTTCTATCTGGCCCTGGGCAAAACGTTTGTTGTAGAGCGCTATTTCGCTACCAGGAATGCGCTCTTCCAGATCCTTGTCCAGCGTATCTTCCAACAAAGCCAAAAAGAGCTCTTTGCTCTGCAAATTAACGCTTTGCAAAATTCTATCAAATAAAAGTACATAATCGGCGTTTATTCTGGTTTTGTTGCGATCTTTTTTAAGAAGATTGTTGGGATTGAGTCCTTTTGCGGCGGAATCGAAGGAGATCTCCATCGACAGCTCGTCGGATTGGAGCTCGATGGGCATCAGAATGAGCATCTCAAGGCCCTCCGTTGAGTTGATCTCTGCGCTTTTTTTGGAAAGAATATCGGCGATTTGCTGGATGAAAACGGAAGTTTGAATGATGGAGTGTTTCTTGTTCGCTTCTTTGACGGCGTTGTCGCTGTGAAGAAGTCCGATGGCGATGAGAGAGGATATGGCGATAATGAGCGCTAAAGTTATAAGCAAAACTATCGATTTTTTCAAATTAACGCTTTTAAGATATAATTTTGGCGAAATTATAGCGAGAATACGTAAATGATAAATAAGAGGGATTATGAATAAAAATCTACTTTTGATTATGTTAGGAGGAGTGTCAGTAATAATTTTGGGAGCAATTTTATTAATGGAGCCACAAAAGGAAAAAAATTTTTATGATAAAAAATCTAAAGATATCTCACCCCCCCACTCTTCCAATATTCATATAAAAATTAATAACACCAAAAATTCCTCCTACAAAATATCAAAAAGTAAAGAAAAAACTAATACCAAGCAAAAAAAACACCATAGAAAAGATTTTACGGTAAAAGCAAAAACTATAGATCATTCAGGAAGGTTTTTATTAGAAATTATAGATACTTCCATGGAAAACAAAGAAGTAGAACCAGTTAATATTCCAGGAAAATATTATGCTCTTACGGGTAAAATTAATGGGGGGTTCTATCTTTTAAAAATTCCTAAAAAATTAGTTCCTAATGAAAAAACAAAAATAAGAATTGTAGATTTAAAAACGAGAGAAACAATCGAACAAAATGCTGAATTTTTAACTGATGTTTGTATCGAAAGTAATGATTTGGTGACTAGAGTAAATATTGATACCAAAAAAAAGCCCCAACAATTATTAAGTGTTGAGAGTAAACAACTTATACCAAGAGAAAATCCAGCAATTCCAGATCTATAAATTAAAAGGACAAAACTTCATGAAAAAAGCATTCTCTTTGATGGAACTTATGATCGTCATCATCATCTTGGGACTTTTGGCTTCGTTAGTTTTGCCAAACTTGATAGGCAAAAGCGAAGAAGCAAAACAAAAACTTGTCTGTGTCCAGATGCAAAGTATCGCCCAGGCTTTGAAAATGTTCAAGCTCGATAACGGCAACTATCCGGATACGGAAGAAGGCCTCAAAGCCCTTGTCAAAAATCCCGACCCAGAAAAATATCCCAACTACTCTTCCAAAGGCTATTTTTCAAACGGCCAGCTGCCAAAAGATCCCTGGGGCCATCCCTATATCTACATCAAAACAGAAGATGGATTCAATCTTGTCTCCCTTGGAGCGGATGGCAAAGAGGGCGGTACCAACGAAAACAAAGATATAAGTTATGAAGATTGTCTCAAAAAGTAGTTTTACGCTTTTTGAGCTTCTCATCGTCATTCTCATCATCTCCATCATCTACGGTATCTTCATAGAAAAGCTGGGCTCCAAAGAGCGCCAGGTACGTCAAAAAGGCCTGGAGTCCATAGGAGAGCTGCTTGAAGGCATCGATTTCAACGAGTCGGCCAAAATCATCTGTACACAAAAATGCAAAAAGTGTTTTTTGTATGTGGATGACAAGAAACTGGCCGATTTGCCGGAACTGTTCGACAAAGAGCCAAGATTATATGACTTCGATATTCACGGTATTTTGGCTCCGATCAAATTTGTCCCCGTTTTTGAAGAGAACACCCCCCAGGATGTCTGTTTCCAATATACTCTCTACCCCAATGGCAGCCACTCGAGCTACATCGTCGAATATGATGGAAAATTCTATGTGTTTCGCGCCTATATGGATCCTGTCAAGAGAGTGGATACCATAGCCGAAGCGCAAAAACTCTATGATCCCAGCCAGTGGACCCCTACAGACAGCAGTGAATACAACTTTTAAGGGAAGCAATGATCTTCAAGTACAAAGGCATCGATAAAAAAAGTGGCAAAAGCGTCAAGGGCGTGATCGAGGCAGCCAATATCCAGGAAGCCAAATCGAGGCTGCTGTCGAAAAATATCCTTTTTACATCCATCAAAGAGAGCTCCGCCGGACTTTTTGACAAGATATCTTTCAAACGTCGCTCCTCCATCTCCAATCTCGAGCTTGCTACTCTAAGCCGCGACCTTGCCATCTACCTTCGAGCCGGTATCCCCATCGCCAATGCCCTGCGCCTTGCCCAAAACCAATATGCCGGCAACAAAAAAATCTACAACTTCCTTGGCTCCGTCATTACCTATCTGGATGAAGGAAAGAGCTTCTACCAGGCCCTGGAGGCCCAGTCGATCGTGGAGCTGCCAAACTTCTATAAGCAGTCTATCAAAGTTGCCGAAAACAGCGGAACGCTCGAAGAGGTGCTCGAAGAGCTGGCTACTTTCTTGAAAGAGCAGGATCGC
>JAMOUF010000061.1 GCA_027068245.1 Campylobacterales bacterium
CAGATGCTCTTCCGCTTTTATGGGGCAGTTGTAAAATCCATGCCTATAGCCTATCTCAAAAAGTCTGTTTAAGGCTTTGAGCTGCTTTGGAGTCAGCTCTATGGAGTTTTGGTTGGCGTAGAGGTTTAGGTATTTCTCAAGGTTTTCGCTATCTATCCTCACCAGACTCCTCTCAAGCAGCATCTTTGAAAACAGCCGTTCGTGCTTTGTCGCCACCCTGACCGCATCGGTTAGCATCTCCTCCGCCCTTATAGCCTTTAAAAGCGGGATAGAGCGTCTGATCGCCATCCCGCCAAGGGGCAGCGGCAGCTCCTCTTTGGCAAGCTCTATCCAGATATCCCAAATCTCCTTTTCCACCTCCAAAGCCCCATCGAAATCCAGGATACTCTCGTGTATCAAAACCCCGGCATCCACCTCGCCAGACAGCACGGCCTTTTCAATCTCCAAAAAGTTCATATATACAGGCCTTGCATCCGGATAGTATATTCTAAAAAGCATTGCGTTGGTGGTATACTCCCCGCTCAGGGCCACTTTGAAATTCTTTTTTAGCTTTTTCCCTTTTCTCTTTATCAGTTTTGGCCCGTAACCCTCTCCAAAACTTACCGCCGTCCTAAGCAGTGCGTAATCCTCTTTTATAAGCGGATATAGAGCGAAACTTATGGCGCTGATATCGTAAAAGCTCTCATAAAGGGCCTTTTTGTTAAGGGTCTCTATATCCAGCGCGGTGTTGACGAACTTTATGTTCTCATCGCTTATCCAGCCAAACTTCAAGGCGTAAAACATAAAGATATCATCGGCGTCGGGGGAGTGTGCCACCTCATATACAGACATATACAACCTTCACTTGACTTATTATACTCTTTTTATTATATTCAGACTAAATTTATCACTTTTTTACTCAAAAAAAGATAAAATAAGCCTAATCAGGAGAAAATTATGGACGCAAACAAAGAAAAAGCTTTAGAATTAGCTATCAAACAGATTGACAAGGCCTTTGGAAAAGGGGCTCTGGTAAAGCTTGGAGAAAGAGAGATAGAGCCTATCGCCTCTATACCCACAGGCTCTTTGGGCCTGGATATGGCCCTTGGAATCGGCGGGGTTCCAAAGGGGAGGGTAGTTGAGATATACGGCCCTGAGAGTTCGGGAAAGACGACGCTGGCTTTGCAGATAATTGCCGAGGCCCAGAAGCAGGGCGGTGTGGCGGCGTTTATAGACGCGGAACACGCGCTGGACGTGCTCTATGCCAAAAACCTGGGAGTGGATGTGGATAACCTGCTGGTCTCCCAGCCAGATTTTGGGGAGCAGGCTTTGGATATTGTAGAGACCATAGCCAGAAGTGGAGCTGTGGATGTGATAGTAATAGACTCCGTGGCCGCTTTGACGCCCAAAGCGGAGATAGAGGGCGAGATGGGCGACAGCCATATGGGGCTTCAGGCCAGACTTATGAGCCAGGCTCTAAGAAAGCTTACGGGCGTGGTGCATAAGATGAATACCACTGTAATATTCATAAACCAGATAAGAATGAAAATAGGCGCTATGGGTTACGGCACGCCTGAGACTACAACGGGTGGAAACGCATTGAAGTTTTACGCTTCCGTGCGGATAGACGTCAGAAGAATAGCCACTTTAAAACAGGGCGAGAGCCAGATAGGAAACAGGGTTAGGGCCAAGGTTGTCAAAAACAAAGTGGCGCCTCCTTTTAGACAGGCGGAGTTCGACATAATGTTCGGCGAGGGTATCAGCAAAGAGGGCGAGCTTATAGATTACGGCGTTAAACTTGATATCGTTGACAAAAGCGGAAGCTGGTTCAGCTACAAAGATATCAAACTGGGCCAGGGCAGGGAGAATGCGAAAGCCTATCTAAAAGAGCATCCGGATGTGGCCGCCCAGATAGAAAAGGATATCAAAGAGGCCATGGGACTGAACGACAGTATAATGGTGGTTGATGAGCAGGAGATGAAAGAGGACTGAAATCAAAATAAGGAGTGTTGATGGTATATATTGATAACTTGGTGGCCCAGGAGGTTCTTGACAGCAGGGGAAACCCCACCGTAAAAGCCACTGCCGTGTTAAGTGACGGCACTGTGGCAAGCGCCATCGTGCCAAGCGGGGCCAGCACCGGGAAAAAAGAGGCTTTGGAGCTAAGAGACGGGGATGAGCGGTTTTTTGGCAAAGGGGTTTTGAAAGCCTGTGAGAATATAGAAGTCGCCATAGCGGACGAACTGGTGGGTCTTAGCCCATACAACCAGGCCCAGATAGACAACATACTAAAAGAGCTGGATGGAACGCCAAACTACTCCAAGCTTGGGGCGAACGCAGTTTTGGGCGTATCCATGGCGGTCGCCAGGGCTGCGGCTAAGAGTTTGAACCTGCCGCTATACAGATATCTTGGAGGCTCCAACGCCATAGTGCTGCCTACGCCCATGCTAAACATCATAAACGGCGGGGCGCATGCGAACAACGACGTGGATATTCAGGAATATATGATAATGCCTATAGCCTTCGACGATTTCAAAGAGGCTTTAAGAGCTGGCGCGGAGATATACCAGACACTGAAAAAGGTGCTAAGCGAAGAGGGCCACTCCACGGCTCTTGGCGATGAGGGGGGATTTGCTCCCAACTTTAAAAACAACATCGAGCCCATCGAATATATTCTAAGGGCCACCGAGCAGGCCGGATACAAACCGGGCGAGGAGATAAAAATCGCTTTGGACGCCGCCAGCAGCGAGTTTTATAAAGATGGAAAGTATGTTTTGGAAGGTGAAGGAAAAGAGTTTACGAAAGAGGAACTTGTGGATTTTTACGCCTCGCTGGTGGAAAAATATCCGATAGCCTCCATAGAAGATGGTATGGCCGAGGATGACTGGGAGGGTTGGAAACTGCTGACCCAGAGGCTTGGAGACAAAATCCAGCTGGTAGGAGACGACCTGTTCGTAACCAACAAGGATATTTTGGCCGAGGGTATCGAAAAGGGCGTAGCCAATGCCATACTCATAAAGCCCAACCAGATAGGAACCGTATCGCAAACCATGGAGACCGTAAGGCTTGCCCAAAGAAACAGTTACAGAACCATTATGAGCCACAGAAGCGGAGAGAGCGAAGATGCGTTTATAGCTGATTTTGCCGTAGCCTTGAATACGGGCCAGATAAAGACCGGAGCACCCGCAAGAGGTGAGAGAACGGCCAAATACAACAGGCTTTTGGAGATAGAGAGAGATTTGGTTTTTGGGGAGTATATAGCAAAAGAGCTTTTTAAATAAAGCGATGGCTAAGATAGATGAAGAGTTGTTGGGCTCTGTTAAAAAGCAGAGCCTAACAGCGGTTATACTAAAATATATACTCCTGATTTTATTTATCATAGGATTGGGAGTGTATATTGGCCTTATGCTCTTTGGCACGAACTCCGTGGAGGCCCTTTACGAGCTGAATGTTAGGGAGAAAAACCTGAAAAGAAGCATAAAGTTTCTAAAACAGGAGAACGCCAGATTGCAAAAAGAGTATTTTGAACTAAAAGAGCTGGAGCCCAAAGAATGAAAAAATATCTGTTACTTATAT
>JAMOUF010000062.1 GCA_027068245.1 Campylobacterales bacterium
AGTTTACCTCTTGCTATATCGCTAAAATATATCTCTTTTGCTGCCATATCCTACCTCCTTACTTTTCTAATAGTCCTAAAATGTCATCTGTTTGTAAAATCAGATAATCAATACCTTCAATGGTGATGTCCGTGCCAGAATATTTGGCAAACACAACCCTGTCGCCCACTTTGATGTGGCCCTCTTCCTCAACCTCTGGGCCTATCGCCAACACATTTCCCTCCAACGGCTTTTCCTTCGCGTTGTCTGGAATGATGATTCCGGATGGAGTCTTTTCAGGCTCGTCAATTCTTTCTACCAACACTCTGTTACCAAGTGGCTTAAATTTCATCTCAACCTCCTTTTTGATTTGTCACTCTTACTTTTTTAGTGCCAAAATTTTATACCATCTAAGCTTAAACTAAGCTTAAATTATACTGAACCCATAAGAGTTTTTTAGTCAACTCCACTTAAATTATATCATTGGCAATATAAAATTAATATAAAATAAATTTGGTTATAATTAAAAGAAAAAAAGGATCGTTTATGAAAAAGCTGTTTATAGCCCTTTTACTGCTGGTGGTTATAGTAATTGGAGCAATTGGGGGCCTGCTCTTTACCAAACCCGGTAACAACCTGCTTAAGCCTTACATTCAGAGTGCTTTGGACGAGAAACTTCCGGTAAAGGCGAAAGTGGAGAACTTTCAGATAGTTCCGCTCAACATAGTCATAAAGCTGGCGAAGGACTCTTTGGTGGAACTAAAGGGCGACCTTTCACCCTTTAGCGGCAGTTTTGATATAGACTATCTGGTAAAGATAGAGCGGCTTGAGGATTTGAAGCCACTTTTGCCAACTCCTCTTAGAGGCGCTTTGCATACCAAAGGGAAGGTAAAAGGTGAGGTGAAGGATTTTGAGGTCAAAGGGAGCAGCGACATAGCCAAAAGCGATACGAACTACTATGTAAAGGTAGAGAACCTGAACCCCTCCATGGTAGACGCAAAGGTTAAAGAGGCCAGGCTGGAAGATCTGCTATATATGGTTTATCAGCCAAGATTCGTAAAAGGCGCACTTAACGCCGATGCCAAGCTAACCGACCTAAACCCGGATTCTCTCAAAGGCGACGTGCTTGCCGTGGTGAAAGGCGCCGAGGTGGACAGAGGCGTGATGAAAAAGAGCTTTGGCATAGATCTGCCAAAAACCACCATAGACAGCACGACAAAAGCGCATCTATCCGGAAATATGGTGAAGCTCGACTCAAAAACCGTCTCCAACCTTTTAAAAGCCAATCTTTTGGGAGATATAGATACGAAAAAACTCTATACGGATTTGAAATACGAGGTTGACATAAAGCGGCTGGAGCTTTTGAAGCCTCTAACCAAAGCCGATATCAGAGGGGCCTTTTATACAAAGGGAAGCGTTAAGGGAAACAGAAAAAAGACGCTCGTAAGCGGGCTTAGCAACCTGGCCGGCTCCAAAACCGACTATACGGTCGTTCTAAACGACTACGCCCCAAGCAGCGTAAACGCCAGGATAAACGGAGCCAAAATCGAAAAACTGCTATATATGCTTTATCAGCCCCAATATGCAAAAGGCAGGATAGATTCTACCATCGAGCTTAACGACGTTAAAAGGCTATCTGGAAAAGTCGTCTCCAAAATCAGTGGCGTCACGAACCCCAAAGTGCTCAAAAAGGAGTTCGATTTTGAGAAAGCTTTGATAAAATTTACCGCTGACCAGGAGACAAGGCTAAAAAAAGGTGTTACGAAAACCGACCTTTTCGTAAATTCCAATGTTGCCAAATTTACCACAAAAGATGCCCTCTTCGATATAAACAGCGGAAAGTTCGACAGCAAATATGAGCTTTTCATACCGGATCTCAACCGGCTCTATTTTGCCACGAAACAGAAGATGAGAGGCAAGCTCAAAGTTACGGGCGTGGCGAAAAAGGAGAAAGATCTTGTTTTGACCGCTCACAGCGACACCCTGGGCGGAACTTTCGACGCCAAAGTGGTAAACGACGATCTTAAAGCCGATTTGAAAAACATAAAAGTTGTGGAACTTACCAATATGCTCTACTATCCAAAGGTTTTCGACTCCGTTATGAACGCCGATTTGAAATACAACCTGGCAACGAAAAAGGGCAAACTGAACGCCAATGCCCTAAACGGCCGAATACTTCCAAACCAGATGACATTTTTGCTAAAACAGATGGCAAATTTCGATATTACAAAAGAGATATACAAAAAGACCACGCTTACCAGTGATATAAACGACAAAAAAATCCTTTCAGACCTTGATATGAAGAGCAGGCTGACCCACATAACCTCCAAAAGAGCACTGCTGGATATGGAGAGAAACATCGTCGACGCCAAGCTTAGAATCGATATAAAAGGAAAACCTCTTTATGTGAAGATCAAAGGAAACATTCAAAATCCAAAAGTTTCACTCGATGCAAAAGCCCTTTTGCAAAACAGGGCCAAAAAAGAGCTGCAAAAGAGGCTAAAGGGCAAGGCGGCCGAAAAGGTCAAGGGTCTTTTAAATATGTTTTGATTGACAAACGGAGTGAAATTTTATATAATTTCACTCCACTTCAAGGCTGGGTAGCTCAGCTGGTGAGAGCGCTGGTCTCATAAGCCGGAGGTCGGGAGTTCAAGTCTCCCCCCAGCTACCATTTACCTGCAAAAAACTTTCAAAAAATGCTAAAATAGTCGAAACACCCCTAAAGGCACAACTATGGCTTCACTGTTTTCACCAAAAGAGAAGTGGTATCTGGGAATACTTTACAACAACGAGCCATACGGCGGTTCGGTGGAGGAGCTTTTTGAGCCCTCATCTTTTGATCAGATCTATGTCTGCACCTTTGTCTCATCACCCAAATATTTCTTTACGCAAACAAAGCCTTATAAAAAAACAGAGCTGTTGCTTGGCATCGAGGACAGCGTAAATGCCCAGAGGTTTGTGTTTGACCCCGATTTTACAAGCGAATTTTTCAGCTCTTTGGATAAGCAGAGCGTAGAAAAGATCGCAAAAGGGCAGATAGAGATCCGGTTTACCAACATAGGCACCACTATTCACTCCAAAATATATATCCAAAAAGATTCACACTCGGGACGAACCAGGGTTATGGTGGGATCTGCCAACTACTCCGCCAAAGCCTTTGGCTCAAACAACCAGTATGAGGAGCTTTTGGTATATGACAGCGATTTTAACCAGCCACTTTGCGACTACTATATGGAGCGCTATCAAAAAATAAGAGAGGATACGTTGGATTTTGTGCCAAAACATATGAAAAAAAGGCTTAAAAAGGAGTTGAAAATCATAACTTTAAACGAGGAGGAGAGCCTTGAGATATTAAAAGAGCGGCTGGAGGACATAAAAGCTGCCGTAATGGTGCCCGATGAGCTTGGCAAAAAGATCGAAAATACGAAAAAGATTCTCTCATTGAAAGAGAGTGGCATAAAAAGGGAGCTTGAGAGTGTTATAAAAAGCAAAGACATCATAGAGATAGTCACAAAAGGATCAAACAACCAGGCAAGTTTTATAAGCCCTACCCAGTTTGCAAAGAAAAA
>JAMOUF010000063.1 GCA_027068245.1 Campylobacterales bacterium
TCTATCTCAAACTCTTTTTTTAATATCTCATCCTCATTTTTACTCAAAAACTCTATTACGCTTCTGTCATATACAGAGTGAAATCCCCCTTTTGGATCCTGCCAGATATTTACAAGATCCAAAAATTCACTCTTTTTAAACTGTAAAAAAAGAGAAAGAGCAGCTCTTAAATTTTTAAAACTCTCAAACTTCTCATTATCCACTGCCAAAATAAAATATCCGATTTTTCTTTTGGCACTGTTAAACATCGGCATAGATACGAAAAAATAATTTTGTGCAAATATATATCCTCTATCAAATAGCAAATTAATATCTGTTTTTTCTATCTTGTTTAAAATTACATCATTATAGTTTCTGTTACTGACGATAAAATCAAAAAAATGGGGATTTTCCCTCATTAAAGTAGCTACATCTAAATATCTGTTATCCATCATAACCAACAGCTCAATAGAATCTTTTTTAAGCTTTTTGGCAAGTTCTTCGAAAAAAGATATAACCTCCAGATAACCGATAATCTTATTATCATCCCTTACCGGCACAGTCGCTTTTATCGTTAAAAGCCTTCCTGTCTCTACACCCACTTTTGGCCGTGTTATCTTGAAATTTGACAAATCCTTCCTAAAACCCTCTATTGGCATACCGGCAAACTCTTTATCCCAGCTTCTGGCAAATATAGTCAAATCTTTTGCAATTATCTGTGCTCTTACATCACCGATATTGGTATAGCTTTTTAGATAAGAGAGTGAATCTTTTAATATCTCATGTCCCTTCTCCTCATTAATACTTTTTAACGCCTCTATCAGCTCTTTGTTTTGTGAAAGAAGTATGGCAAGCGTTAGGGCATTGGATTCCTGGGTATGCAACAGATTTTGCAGGTGTTCTTTCAGAGTTGATGATATCTCTTTGTAAAAACTCTCCTGACGGTTTAGAAAAAAAATATATAGAAAAATCAAACTTGTAGTAGAAACGATAAAAAGGATAAAAACAAAAAATCTTTTGATAGATACTCCTTGTTTAAGCCGCAAAAGCGGCTTGAGATTAATATCTATATCTTATATAAAGTCTTAAATCCTGTGCTTTTTCCACAGCTCCCATAGCTTTTGCCATCTGGGAATCTATATCGATAGGTGTTCCACCGTCACCGAAAAAGGCGTTACTTCCGGTATAGTCATAGTCCATATAGGTATATCTAAGCTGAGCTGTCAGTTTTTTACCGATCAGCCTTTTATTGAACCAAAACTCATATGCGTTACCACGGGTTGCCAACTTGCTTCCCGCAAGCGTATCTTCACCGTATGTGAAACTTCTCCAATATTTGCTGCCATGGTTGAACTCCAGCCCTACCCTTGCATCCTCTATCAACTGACATGGCCAGTTCACGCCAAGATAGACAGAGGTTCCACTCTCATCATCCTGGCTTCCAAGCATTCCGATTTTTGAAGGCATACTCATCTGTGCCAGAGGTTGGTTTGTCTGGGCGTTTATTATGTTTACATCAACGGTATTTGGCTTTCCGTTTGGCTCAGTTTTACTCCAGGCAAAACTTACAAAGGCGTTGGTGTCGTCCAAAAAGTCGCTGATCCCGTCTCCTATACCTTCTGCAAGAAAACTGATTGCCGCACCATACATATCACCCGTTTGCTCAAAGGCAAATTTTGTAGGCTGATACATCTGGTCTGCTCTGGTCTGGGGATTTCCGTCCATATCGTATACATTCATCGCTTTTGTTACAAGTCCTGGCAGATCCCAGGCTTTAAATGCCGTTGTATGAACAGAGTATTGGCCATCATCATATGGAACGAAGATAAAACCGAAAAGATCTGTGGATTTCCATCCGGGGATTTTTGTATATTCACTGCCTCTAAAATTTGATACAGATATGGTTCCATCCGGATTTTGCGTAATAGCCGCATATCTTACATTTGCGTTCGTCATACCGCGGCCCATGCAGAGTTTAAAATACATTCCAGGAACGTTTACCGCATCTTCAAGTTTGAACTTAAAGCTGGCTCCGTCAAATTCTGTATTGATGATATGTCCGATAGGAGATTTTGGGTCCTGATCTTCCCTGTAGTTTACCAAAAGACCGTCTGTTGCAGGACGCCTTCCTATACTCGCCGTCCAGGGGATTCCTGTTCCTAAAAAGTCATCGCCAAGATAGAGCCAGTAAGCCTCTTTTACCCTAAGTTCTCCGGCAGGGTTTGGCGTCTCGTTCACTATCCAGTCAAAATAGTTAAATCCCTGTTTGGGAGCGACTACCTGACCGTAGGCTTTATAGTAGCTTAGAAGCCCTTTGAAAACCAGATTGCTTGTGGGGGCATATGCCATTCCAAGCCAGAGCCTGTTGGTAAATATACCGTTCCAGTCACTTGTATCATCGGCATATTTATACCCTATCACATCATACGCCGTTCTGAAATCCACGTTCCATTTAAGATTATCACCGCCCGTTTTCGCTTTCAAAGCACTAATCTGTCTTTTTATAGCTTTTATATTTATCTTTTCCTGAGCCTTTTTCAGCTCGGCAATCTCTCTTTTAAGCTGCTCCAGCTCCGCTCTTAAATCATCACTGCTCGCAGCCGGCCCGCTTGCAAAACTCATAGTGGCAAACGCTGCAACCGCAGAAAGCGCTATTATCTTTCTCATTCTTCTCTCCTTAAGGAATTTATACATAAACCATTATAGTAGAATGAGTTTTAAGATACACTTAACAATTGAAGGGTAAATCTGATATACTTTATAAGTTATTCTTATGCATAAATGGGGTTAAAGTCCTTAAAACATCCCCTGTTGGGGAGTAAAAAGAGATCTGTATAAGATTAGACGCTTTTTCCTAAAACTATATGGCTCAAGAGATTAAAATAAATAAAAATTATACAAAAGCATGGCTGCAATAAGCACACTTTTTTGCGTCAATCGGAACCTCCATGGCACATTCCGGACATACTTTAGTAGTTGGAGCGGCAGGTTCTTCTTCTATTTTAAGCCTGTTGTATCCTTTTATAAATAAAAATATTACAAAACCCAATATAATAAAAGAGACCAGATCATTCAGGAAAATTCCGTATTTAATCACCGGAGCACCAACTTTTTCTGCTTCAGCCAAAGATTTGTAGTTATTTCCATCAAGTGCGATAAAAAGATTTGAAAAATCCACCTTACCCAAAAGCATTCCCAATGGAGGCATTACAATATTGTTAACCAAAGATTTTACCACAGTTGCAAATGCGGCACCAAATATAAAACCAACAGCCATATCGACAACACTGCCCTTTATTAAAAACTCTTTGAACTCCTTCAAAAAAGTCCGCATAATAACTCCTAAATTTTGATCTTAATATATTGTATTATAAAAATAGTGAATAATTGTGGATTTTGAAAATCTTTTATAAAAGCGGAAATAAAATGAGATGGATTAAAAGATAAAAAGAAGAAAAACTTCTGACCCGGCGCCGACCTACTTTCCCACACCCGAAGGGTGCAGTATCATCAGCGATGCGGAGCTTAGCTTCTAGGTTCGAAATGGAGCTAGGCGTTT
>JAMOUF010000064.1 GCA_027068245.1 Campylobacterales bacterium
CGCTCCATATCCCAGCTTTGCAGATGCTTTTTTATCTCCTCGTCGATTTTATCCAGATTATCTATAACCCCTTTGAAAAGATTTAGCGCGAACTCCCGCTGCTTGTTTCTTATCTTTTTGTCTTCCAAAATCTCCTCTGCAAACTTCTTTATCTCCTCGTTTCCCAAATCGTACGCATAAAGCAGCCCTACCACGGCTTCCCTTGCCTGATGTCTCGTAGCCATTTTCTTCCTTACTCGAAATTTTTGTATAAATCTATAAGCTCTATAAGTCCTGTCATCGCCTCAAAGCCCTTGTTTCCCGCCTTGCTTCCGGCTCTCTCAATGGCCTGCTCTATCGTATCGGTGGTCAAAACCCCGAATGTGACCGGTTTGTGGTATTTGAGCGTGGTGTTGGCTATCCCTTTGGTGGCCTCCGCCGCCACATAGTCAAAGTGTGGTGTGGAGCCTCTTATGATGGCTCCAAGGCAGCAGATACCATCATACCCCCCGTTTGCCAAAACCTTGTCAAGAGCGAAAGGGAGCTCGAATGCACCCGGAACCAAAACCAAATCCAGATTCTCCTCATCTCCGCCGTGTCTTAAAAAAGCGTCCTTTGCCCCCTCCACAAGCCTGTCGGTGATGATGTGGTTGAACCTGCTGGCTATTATGGCAATCCTTTCACCGCCTTCTAATCTTAACTTTCCCTCTATAACTCTCATCTATACTCCTAATGAACTTTTAATGGCAAAAATTTTCTCCACAATAGCGCTCAGCTGCTCCGGTAAAATCATATTCTCCCCGTCGCTTAGGGCTTTATCCGGATTGGTGTGGACCTCGAAGAAAAAGCCGTCTACCCCAACGCTGGCGGCAGCCAGTGCCAAAGGCTCCACGAACTCTCTTTTGCCACCACTTTTGCCGCCGGCACCGCCGGGTTTTTGTACCGAGTGGGTGGCGTCGAATATGGTCGGCGCGAACTCCCTCATCACAGGAAGGCTTCTATAGTCCACCACCAAATCTCCGTAACCGAAAAAGGTCCCCCTCTCGGTCAGCCAGACGCCATTTTTTTTGCTCGTCTCATAGTCTATGAACTCCTCACCCTTCGTCTTTAATACTTTAAAAGCGCTGTATTTCATATCCTGGGGGCTCATAAACTGCCCCTTTTTTATATTGACCTTCTTGCCGGTTTTGGCTACCGCCACCAGCAAATCGGTCTGTCGGCACAAAAAGGCGGGAATCTGTATAGCGTCCGCCACCTCGGCGACCTTTTCAACCTGCCACGTCTCGTGCACGTCGGTCAAAATCTTGTATCCAAAGAGCTCTTTTATCTCTTTTAGCATCTCAAGACCCTTTTCCAAACCCGGACCCCTATAGCTCTCCAGGCTGGTTCTGTTGGCCTTGTCGAAACTGGCCTTGAAATAAAAATCTATCTTTTCGTCTTTGTGAAACTCCTTGAGCTCCACCGCAATCTCCTCCAACTGCTCCTTCGACTCTATCACGCAAGGACCCGCTATCAGTATCATATATATCCTTTCTTATTTTTTAGCCACCAAAAGGCCGCTGATTACTATAAATATTATACCCAAAAACTTTACCATATCCGGCAGCGAATCGCCCAAAAAGAGATATCCAAAAAGGATTGAAAAGGCGATGTTTGAATAACTCACCGCACCTACCACTCCAGCCTTGGCAGCCCCATAGGCCTTTGTCATAAATATCTGGGCCAGCGTGGCGAAAAGTCCCATAAGCACGATATAGAGCCACTCTTTTTCTTGCGGCAGCACGAATGGGGCAAACAAAAAATCGAGCCCCCTGCTGTCAATATATGGGGCCAGCCCCATCAAAACCATTGGCCCAAGGGTGCCTACCCCCATAAAAGAGAGCACTATCGCCCTGGTGTCATAATATCTTTTTAGCTCCTTTACGCTGGTATAGGCAAGTGCTGCTCCAATACCGCTTAAAATCCCGAAAATGTCATATCTGTCAAATGGCGTGTAAAAGGGGTCCGTTATCAAAACAAGTCCCAAAAACCCGGTAAAAACCGCCACCCACTGCAGAAAACCCAGCCTCTCTTTTAAAAGCAGATAGGCAAAAATGGCGGTCCAGATAGGTGAGGTTTTGGAGTATGTCATAGCCTCGCCCAAAGGGATATGGGCTATGTTGTAAAAAAAGAGCAGAAGCGCAAAAAATCCGGCAAGTCCCCTAAAAAGCAGCAGCCAGGGCCTGCCACCAGGGCCTTGCAACGAGGTATGAAAAAGGGAAGCACCAACCAGTGCCACCCCAAAAACGTTTCTAAAAAAGACCACCTCCAAAGAGGGGATAGAGGAGCTTAGCAGTTTTGCGAAAACGCCCATAAGAGCGAATAAAAAAGAGGCCAGCAGCATATACCATATGCCGCTCTCCACACCGCCTGTTCTCATTTAACCACTTTTTTCTTCAAAACCCCCACTATGTCGCCAAACATTATCACATCTTTCAGCAGTGCCTTTTTGGTTATACCCTCCTCGTCCATGGCAAGTATCAGTTCACCCTCTTTGCTGGCGAAAATCTTCTGGTAGATTTTGACTATGAGGTAAAATCCATCCACCTTCAACAGCTCCTTTACGCTCCTTTTGTCCTTTGGAACGATAACGTCTATACGTCCATCCTTTCTCCTGCCTCCCACGGCATAGAAACGATAGTTGTATTTTCCCGGTTTCAACAGTTTTTTTATATTGAAATAGAGCGTCAAAACGTCGTTTTCAACGAAGTAGCTCAAGTTTTTGTCCTCCACGCTCTCAAGAGTGTTTTTTCTGTAAATCTCTCTATGAACCTTTATAACCCGGTTTTTATAGTCGAAGATAAAAATTTTAATATCTTTTTTCGTTTTGCTTTTTCTCATCTTTTTGTAGATTTTCGGTACCAAAAGCCCATCTTTTACCACCCCAACGCTTTCGTACCGCTCCACCCGTCCGCCGCTTAAGACTTTGGCAAAACCCGTGGCTTTCGCCTCCACTTCTATCTTATAGTCGGTGGCGTTTTGCTCCAGTTTGGCTTTCGACTCCCCCACTTTGCCAAAAAGCCCATATCTTACATCGTAATATGCCTCTACCATTTTGGCATTCAATACAATCGAGAAAAGTAACAGCAAAAATAGTTTCATATTTCCTCTTTTTTGATAAAATTGTAACAAATTAAAGGAGCCGTATGAAAATAACCCTCTTAATCATTCTCTTTTTTTTCTCATTGTTTGGTGCCGACATCAACGAAACACTAATCAAAGAGCAAAATCCAAGCCTGTATGACAACCTCTTAAAAGAGCTAAACTCATCCGACCCCAACTACCAGCTCGATATAACCCTGATAAAAAAGACCAAACAGATAATAACCCAAAATAGTGAAATAAACGTGAGTTTCAAAACCGTCAAAGACCAGGAGCAGTTCATCTCCTTGTTTATGAAAATAAACTCTTTGCTGATGAGGGAGTTCGAACTGAAAGATAAGAACGAGGATTTGAAAAACCAGCTGGAGGACATAAAAGAGGATATCGAG
>JAMOUF010000065.1 GCA_027068245.1 Campylobacterales bacterium
CGCTCTTTATAGTAGAGCTTCTTTACGATTTTGGGCAGATTTTTGGAGTATCTGGCTTTTTTCGCGAAATACAAAAAAGAGGGGTCGAAATCAGAAAAATCGTTTCTTTGTAAAATCTCGTAAAGTTTTTTTACAGGATACTCCTTTGCAAAATACGAGGCGTAGAGTTTTTTCTCACACAGATATACCTCCTTCTCTATCCGGCTCTTTTTCAGCTTTTTTATGTTTTTTGGATTGTAAAGGTAGGGCCTGTAGATTTTTTTTACGAAAATCTCGCTGAAGGTATGGATGGTATGCATAGCCTGTAGGGTCTTCGTCACAAGGGCCTGCTGTTTTTTGCGGCTATCTTTGGCTTTTATCTCCAGCAAATCGGCCACATCCGGAATATACTGCAAAAGCAGTCTGTCCTCTTTTTTCCTGGCGGCTATATGCAATGCGACCCTGACCTTGAAAAGCCACTCCAAAGCTATTCTGTACTCCCTGTACTCCTCCTCGCTAAAAAGGGTGCCGCTTAAATCTTTGAGGCTTTTTATCCCGTAGATGGCGTTGGCTATCCAAAAGAGCAGGTTGGTGTCTCTAAGCCCGCCCATTCCCTCTTTTATATGGGGCTCCATCGAAAGGGGGTATTTTTTATGTCTTAGCCTGGCCTCCTCGAGTTTTGCCTCGATAAACTCCTTGATATCGTCTTTTCTAATCTCGTTTAACGAATTTTCCACCTTGAACCACAAAAATTTGGAGCCGGTGATATATCTGGATTCTATTAGGGCCGTTTTTATGGTTATATCCTCTTTGGCAATCTGCGGAAGCTCTTTTAGCTCGTGGACCCTGTGTCCCAGTTTCAGGCCGCTGTCCCAGATGATGTAGAGGATTTTCTGGATTATCTCTTTTATGTTGTAACCCTCCACATCCTCATAGACTATCATCAGGTCTATGTCAGAGTAGGGGGCCAGCTGCTCCCTGCCGTAACTTCCCAAAGCCACCAGCGTAATTGGAATGGTGTTGGTAAGGGGGGCGTAAATCTTGAAAAGCTTTCTGATAGCCACTTTGTATATGGCTATGATGATGGAGTCTATATATCTTGTATGCCGCACCAGAAACTCTTTTCCCTGATGTTTTTCAAAGAGTTTTTCCAGGTTGGAAAAATACTCCTTTATGTAGCGGCGCAAGACTTTGGAAATCTCCAAATCGCTCGATTCGCTGTCAAGAAGTTCCTCTATTTTGTTGGCGAGTTTCAATCCATCCCTTTTTTAGTATAATTATACAAAATTTACGGGGAGGGATATGGAGCTTTTGGAAAAACTGGAGTCGAACGGGAGGCTGGGCTTTGAAGATGGTGTAAAACTCTACGATTTGGATATCTACACCCTTGGGAAGTATGCCGATAGAAGAAGAAAAGAGCTTTACGGCAAAAAGAGCTTTTTTAATATCAACAGACATATAAATCCCACCAATATCTGCAAAGATATATGTAAATTCTGTGCTTTTAGCGCCAACCGTAAAAACCCCAATCCCTATACTATGAGCCATGATGAGATTTTAAGCATAGTTGAAGATGCTTCCAAAAGAGGTATCAAAGAGGTTCACATCGTATCCGCCCATAACGACAAAGTTCCGCTGGAGTGGTATATGGGGATTTTCAAAAAAATCAAACGCAATTTTCCACATATACATATAAAGGCCCTCACCGCAGCCGAGGTGAACTTTTTGGCCAAAGAGCACGGGATGGGGTATCAAGAGCTTATAGATTTGATGGTACAAAGCGGCGTTGACAGTATGCCAGGCGGCGGAGCCGAGATATTCGACGAGGAGGTTCGCGATTTTATCTGCAAAGGAAAAGTAAGCAGCCAGGAGTGGCTCCAAATTCACAGGCTCTGGCATAAAAGCGGGCGAAAGAGCAACGCTACCATGCTCTTTGGACATATAGAAAGCAGGGCTCACAGAATAGACCATATGCTGCGGCTGCGAAATCTGCAGGATGAGACGGGCGGTTTCAACTGCTTTATCCCGCTAATCTACCAACGGCAGAACAACTACCTGAAGGTAGAGGATTTCGTAACGGGACAGGAGTATCTAAAAACCATCGCCATAGCAAGAATTCTTCTTGACAATATCCCCCACATAAAAGCCTACTGGGCAACCACTACACTGAACCTGGCACTGGTGGCCCAGGAGTTCGGTGCGGACGATTTGGATGGCACCATCGAGCATGAATCCATCCAAAGCGCCGCAGGGGCAGGAAGTAGAAACGGTGTGGCTTTGGATGAGTTCGTGGCCCTTATAAAAGACAGCGGGTTCACTCCGGTGGAGCGGGACTCTTTGTATAACGAGCTAAAGGTCTGGTAAGTTGCGTTACTATTCTTACGATGAGTTTTTAGAGGATGTAAGGCTTATAGACAAGCTTCTCTATCCGGATATAGATACGATAGTAGCCGTTGCCAGAGGCGGTCTTACTTTTGCACATTTTTTGGCCGAGAGAAAAGGTATAAGAGAGGTTTTATGCATCAACTCCATTGGATATGACAATGATAGAAAGCTTGAGTGCGTGAACGTATACAATCTTCCAAATCTGGATTGCGCCCAAAGCGTTTTGATTGTAGATGATATCGTAGACAGCGGGGATACACTGCTGGAAGTTTTAAAAAAGCTAAAATCCCTTTATCCGGATAAAAAATTTTATACCGCTGCGCTCTTTTACAAAAGAAGCGCCAAAATCGCTCCAAACTTTTACGCAAAAAAGACCGATGAGTGGATAGAGTTTTTCTGGTCCAAGGATTTGGCGTAACTCTCAGTCCCTTGCCTAAAAACATAAACTTATATGTATCAAAAGAGAAACCCTGTTTGGTGATATAATTATAAAAAGATAATTTTTATAAAGGATGTTAGTGAAAAAACAGGGTTACCATCACGGCAATCTAAAAGAGGAGCTGCTAAAATCGGCCTTTGAACATATCCATAACCACGACGTGGAGGACTTGACGCTGAAGATTTTGGCAGACAAGACCGGAACTTCGAAAAGTGCCATCTACCGGCATTTCGCTTCAAAGGACGATTTGATAGAAAAACTGATAATCAACGGTTTTGAACAGTTCGACAATGCTATATCCCCGATTTTGAACGATAGGACCATCCCTTTGGTAGACAGGCTCTATCTTGCCGGCAAAAAGTATATAGAGTTCGCCATAGAAAACCCAAATCTATACAGGCTTCTGTTTGGAAGGAAGTTCTGGCATATTAGAGAGAAAATCATAGATATAAAAAACAGCGATAGCAGCGGCTTTGGCGCCTTGAGGTCTGCGGTGGAGGAGGGGCAGAAAGAGGGTATTGTAAAAGATGGGGACAGTTTTACGTTCACGGTGGTTGTCTGGTCCTCGCTGCACGGACTTTCATCGTTGATTATAAACGGTTTTAGAAACGTTAAAGAGAGCTATGGGGAGATATATGACGAGAAGTTCAACGCTATGTTGCAAGGAATTTTGCAAGATGGGGCAAAGGTTGTCACCAGGATG
>JAMOUF010000066.1 GCA_027068245.1 Campylobacterales bacterium
AAGCCACGACAGATATTTCGTGGATAAAATCGCCAACAAACTCTTCATATTCAAAGGAGAGGGCAAGATAGAGGAGAGCTATCAAAGCTACAGCGAATATCTTGAGATTGAAAAGGAATTAAAAGAGCTCGAGAGTTTCGAGAGCGAGCTGAAAAAACCGGCTCCTGTAAAAAGGGAGCGTCAAAGAAAGGAGAGGCTTAGCTACAAGGAGCAAAAACGCCTCGAAGAGCTGCCAATGCTAATCGAGCGGGCCGAGCAGAGAATCGATGAGCTAAACGGCTGCCTCGCCGAACCCAACTGTTATGAAAAGATGGGTATTATGGCTCTCTCTACGGAGCTTGAGCAGATAGAAAAAGAGTATGAACGGCTGGCGGATGAGTATCTGGAGCTGGAAGAGAAAAAAGAGCGGATTGAAAAAGAGGATTAATCCCCTTTTTCAAGTTTTATCCTCTCATGGATAACAACTCTGCTTTGTCCGCCCTCTTTTTCCGTGATGTTAATATCTTTTTTGATGGAAAAATCCATACTCTTTTCGAGATTGAAAAAATCGAACCTTCCATCTTTCATATTTTCATAATAGTCCTGGCTGCATGTGGTGGACTCCATTCCCTTTATCTCACCCCAGCTCTCTATTAGTGCTTTTAGAGTGGATGAGTTGTTTATATCCAAAAAAGAGTCCAAAGGCTCATAATGCTCCTCGCACACAAAAGTCCTGTTTTTATAGGATGATCTTATCTTTACCATTCCCAAAAAGGGGTATTTTACAACCTCCGCATCCAAAATACCATCCTCGATTTTGCCATATCCCCTCTCTTTTATAACAAGGTTTGTCACCTTTAAAGGCTCTTTTATAGTAAAATCCTGTTTGCTGTCTAAATATCTGGGGTTGTAATAGATTTTTCCAAAACTTTTTGAATCCCTTTTCAACTCTATATCCGTTAAAAAACTGTATTTTAACGATCCGGTTTGGTTATAAAAGGTGATGATGTTTTTTATAGTCCCGTATGAGAGGCTTTTTAACAGTACATATCTGAACTTTCCTTTGTTCGCCCCTATAAGTTTATAGACCTTGCCGCTTCTTTTATCAGCGTATACCCATGCCAGCGGATCGTTTCTCTTGTTTCCGATATAGACAAAGTACCCGCTCTCTTTTTTCAGGCTCTTTGGATCCAAAAAGACCTTTTTCCATCCAAAGGGGTTTTTCTGGGTAGGCTTTTGGCCCAAAAGCAGATACAGTCCTGCATTTTTGCCATCTGGAGTGAGGGCTTTAAACACCCACCTGCCCTTTAGGTAGTAAAAGATTCCTGTTATGTTAAAATCATGGCTTAAAAGATGGTTTTCCAGCTTTTTGATATATTTATCATCAATATTTTCTGCGAAAACAGAAAAAACCAGCAGTAAAAAGAGAATTATTTTTAACATAAACAGCCTTTTATTTTAAAAATTATAACATATCCAAAGCTAACTTTATAAAAACTTCAGTATCTCTTTTTCTATATCCTCTTTTTCCACCACCGTATCGTGAACCACGGGCTTTTCAAAAAGCTCCAGAATAACTTTTGGAATCTTTACTCCAAGCCTTTGACTGATAATCTCCAAAGCCTCTTTATCCGGATAAGCCTTGTCTTCACCCTCAAGAGCCTTTAAGACGGTAGGGGCGAATTTGGTCCACTCCGCCGTGGAGTATGCCACATTTGGAGCGCTTTTATATTTTTCGTATAGCTTTAGCGTAGTGGCCGTATGTGGGTCCAAAAGATAGTTTTTATCCAGTGCGTACTCTTTTATATATCTCTTTATCTCCTCATCGGTGCAAAAATCGGCGTCGAAATCCTCTCTTAAAGCCTCCAGCTCCTCTTTTGTCAGCTCGTAGTAGTTCTTTTCGTTTAGCATATCCATAAGCTCTTTTGTCCTTTTGGGCCCGAACTTGTCATATAGCACTCTTTCGACGTTGGAGGATTTGAGGATATCCATCGCGGGGCTCGTGGTCTTTTTAAGAGCTCTGTTTCTCAAATCGTATCTGCCCTCGTTTATAAGCTCCGTCAAAATGTTGTTCTCGTTTGAAGCTATCAGGATTTTATCCACGGGCAGCCCCATCTTTTTGGCATAGTATCCGCCAAGGGCGTTTCCAAAATTCCCGCTTGGCACTATCAGGTTCACCTTTTGGCCCTCTTTGAGCTTGCCTTTTTGTAAAAGCTGTAGGTAGCTGTGGAAATGGTATACCGTCTGGAAGATGATTCTTCCAAAGTTCACGGAGTTGGCCGCAGAGAGTTTGATGCCCTTTTCCTCCAGGCTCTCTTTGAACCTTTTCGAGCCAAGAAGGTTTTTCAAAGCGTTCTGGGCGTCGTCGAAATCCCCTTTTATGCCGATGACTTTGAGGTTTTTTCCATCCTCCGTCACCATCTGGAGCCTCTGCACGTCGCTGGTGCCGCCCTGGGGATAGATACAGGCGACTTTGATGTTGTCCCTGTTCTTGAAACTCTCCAGCGTAGCAGGTCCCGTATCACCGCTGGTGGCGGCAAGTATAAGATAGTTTTCACCTCTTTTTTTCGCAAGCGAGGATAGGATATAGCCAAAAGGCTGAAGGGCCATGTCTTTGAAGGCCCTGGTAGGGCCGTGGTAAAGCTCGCTTACACAGAGGTTCTCATCCACTTCCACAACGGGAACAGGGTTGTTCGGGTCATCAAATCTCTCATAGAGGTTTACAGCCTCTTTCAGTATCTCATCTTCGATATCCACGCCAAATTTTTTCACCACCGTATATGCCAGCTCTTTGTAGCTTTTGCCCTTTAGCTCTTCCAAATCTATCCGGGGAAGGCTTTTTGGCACATAGAGTCCCCCGAAACTTGCGCTGGGGTTTAATATAGCCTGGCTAAAACTTACCTCTTTTGGTCTTTTACCGTCGTTACCCCTGCTCTCTACAAAAACCATCCAAATCCTTTTTTTAAATGCAATTTTACCTAATTTTTCACCACTTTTTCTATCCACTCCAGATAATCCTCACCCCCCTCTTCTATCCGTATAGAGAGAAATTCCGGGATATCATAGGAGTGGAGCTTTTTTATCAGTTTCTCAAGCCTGTCGAGATTGTGTCCCACCGTCTTTATAATCAGCATACATTCGCCCTCCTCCACCAGCTCATCCTCCCAGATATACATGGAGGTGATGTCTGGCACTATGTTTACGCACGCGGCCAGCCTCGCAGATAAAATCTCTCTGGCTATCTTTTTGGCCTCATCCATTTTGGAGGCCGTGGTTAGAACTACTCTGTAATGTGTCATGACAAATCCTTATACTACCTGTGTTCCAATCCCCTCGCTGGTAAAAATCTCCAGCAAAAGGGAGTGCTCGATACGCCCGTCTATGATATGGGCCTTCTCGACCCCGTGCTCCACAGCTTCCAAACAGGCGTCAACCTTGGGTATCATACCCCCGCTTATGGTCCCCTCGTTTTTTAGCAGCTCTATTTTCTCCTTTGTAAGCGTTGATATCAGTCTGCCATCCCTA
>JAMOUF010000067.1 GCA_027068245.1 Campylobacterales bacterium
GAAACCCGGATTTCAAAAACTACGACGGAAAGTACGAGTTTGGAATAGGTGCCGGAAAAGAGGTCTACAAGGATAAAAACAGCAATCTTATACTGAAACTGGGCCTTGGATACAATATCCTGGACTTTGCCGACAACACCCCTACCGACAGATTCGCCTCCTTGATAGAAGAGGCCGAATACAACAACAGACTTAACCAGCATAGCCTGCTCTATGTCAAACTCAAAGCCAACGAGGGATTTGACGATTTTACCGAAAACTACGAGCTATCCGGAACGATAGGACTGAAATTTGCCATAAGCGAAAAGATGCATGTGGTTTTGGAAGAGCAGGTCACATATGACAACCTTCCGCCAAAAGGTTATGAAAAGACCGACACAAAAACCATCATAAGGCTGGGCCTAACATTTTAGCCTCACCCTCTGTGAATGGGTGATGGCTACCGCTATGGCGTCGGTGATATCAAAGGGTTTTATAGGCTCTTTGATTCCAAGAAGCCTTCTTACCATAAAAGCCACCTGCTCTTTGGTGGCCTTCCCCTTCCCCGTCAACGCCTTTTTTACCTGCAAAGGGGTATATTCGTCGAAATTTCCGTGACGCTGTATAACCCTTAGGGATATAGCGCCTCTAAACTGCGCCAGTTTCAATACGGTTTGTGGATTGTATGCGTAAAAAATATCCTCCATCGCTACCTGGTCGATTGGGAAGTTATCAAAAATCAAATCCAATCCCTCAACCATCTGTGAAAGCTGATACTGAAAATCTCCTGGAATTATCTTTATCAGTCCCGCCTCTATCAGTTTCAGGCGTGAATTTTCAATATTCACAACGGCATATCCCATATTTCTGCTGCCCGGGTCGATTCCTAAAATATTCACAATATTCCTTTAAATGTGAATTTTTCAAAAAGCCCTTGGTTACGGGCTTTTAAGAAAATTTTAAAGTTATAAATTCACATATTATTCACATAGGTGAACAGATGTTTCATCCCTAATTTTAGCTAATTTTTTGATTATTTCGATAAAATTCCAGAAGTTATTCACATATTAAAAATCAAAGATATTCACAGGATTGAAAATGTTAGCCGACCAGATACTTCAGATGCTTCAAGATGAAATTCCAAAACAGGAGTTTGAAAGATATATAAAAAAACTCTCTTACGACGAAAATGAATCCAAGGCTGATATAGCCGTCTTCAAAGCTCCAAACCGGTTCATAGCCAACTGGATAAAGACAAAATACGCAAAAAAGATAGCCCAGCTTTTCGAGCTGAAAACGGGAATAGATACGGAAGTAAAAATCGTAGCCGGCAAAATCGAAAAAAAAAGAAAGGTAGAAAACAGCTTTACAGCACCCACCCCATCCACCTCCAGCACAAAGATAAATCCTACATACACCTTTGAAAATTTTGTGGTGGGAAGCTCCAACCAGTTCGCATACACAGCCTCTTTGAGCGTTGCGGAAAAACCGGGCAGAGTCTACAACCCCCTCTTTATATACGGTGGCGTAGGACTTGGAAAGACCCACCTGCTCCACGCCATCGGCAACTTCAACCTGAAAAAGGAGAAGGTGGTAATCTATGTGACAATCGAGCAGTTTATGAACGACTTTACATACCACCTGAGAAACCAGACCATCGAGAGGTTCAGGGAAAAATACAGAGAGTGCGACATTTTACTTATAGACGACGTGCAGTTTCTAAGCGGAAAAGAGAGAACACAGGAGGAGTTTTTCCATACTTTCAACGAACTTCACACAGCCTCCAAACAGATAGTGCTTACAAGCGACAAACACCCAAAAAAGATTGCCGGGCTCGAAGAGAGGCTAAAAAGCCGCTTTGAATGGGGTCTTATAGCAGACATCCAGCCGCCGGAGCTGGAGACGAAAATCGCTATCATCAAAAAGAAGTGCGAGCTTAACAAAATAGAGCTCGACGATGAGATTATCAACTACATCGCCACACATATGGATAGCAACATCAGAGAGATTGAGGGTGTCATAAACAAACTCAACGCCTACTCCACCCTTGTAAACCAGAAAATCACTCTGGAGCTTGCCAAAAACGTGCTGAGCGAACAAAGAAAAGAGCAGCAAAAAAACATCACCCTAAAAGATATCGTAAACGTGGTGGCCGCCGAGATAAACATAAAGCCAAGCGACATAAAAAGCAAAAGCAGAAACAGAAACATCGTAAACGCAAGAAGGATAGTAATATATCTGGCACGGATGCTGACACCAAACTCCATGCCGGCTCTGGCCCAGTTTTTTGGTATGAAAGACCACACATCCGTCAGCCACGCCATGAAAAAGGTAAAAGAGCAGATAGAAAAAGACGCGGACTTTAAAATGCTCATCGACGAGCTGGAGCATAAAATCAAAAGCCTAAACAGTGAATAAAGGTGAAGAAACACTCATACCAAACCAATAGTTATTTTCCCCAAAAAAAGGGGCTGATAACGGTTTTTCACAAAAACACGCCAAGATACTACTATTTCTAAAGATTAAAAATAATAAAGCGTAATTTAAAACTAAACTTAATACAATATAAAATAAAGCTAAAACGGGAGAAAATTATGAAAATAGAGATAAAGAAGAGTCTGCTTGAACAGGTTCTAAGCCAGTTGCAGCCCTTTTTGGAAAAAAAGGATATAAGCCAGATTACCTCTCACGTATATCTTGAAGCAAAAGACGCCTCTTTGGAGATGAGGGCCACGGACTACGAAACCGGGCTTAAAACCTCCCTAAACGATGTAAATACGATAAAAGAGGGAAAAGCTACCGCAAACGGAAAGAAACTTCTTGATATCGTCCGGATACTCAAAGACAAAGAGATAACGCTAGAATCCAAAGATAACCATCTGATAGTGACCCAGGACCATTCAAAGTTCAAACTCCCAATGTTCAATCCGGATGAGTATCCCGACTTTCCACAGATAGACTCCCTACCAAAAATAGAGATAGAGAGCCAGGAGTTTATAAGCTCACTTAAAAAAATTGCCCCGGCTATAGATACGAACAATCCAAAATATGAACTAAACGGGGCGTTGATAGATATAAAAGAGGATAGGATAAATTTCGTCTCCACAGATACCAGAAGACTCGCACTGGTGAGAGTAGATAAAAATATGGAGAAAGAGCTTAGCCTCATAATTCCAAAAAAGGCCATTCTTGAGATACAAAAGCTCTTTTTTGAAGATATGAATATCTACTACAACGAGGTAAACCTGATTATTACGGACAGAAACTACTTCTTTTTTACAAAACTTATCAACGGAAAGTTTCCGGACTATGAAAGAATCATTCCAAAATCTCTAAATTATATTTTAAAGCTTCCAAAAGAGAAGATGATAGAGGCCATAAAACAGATTACGATTATCTCCAACGAGATAAAACTGACCTTTTTAAAAGACAGGATAATCTTCAAAAGCCTCAGCGACGAAAACTTTGAGGCCCAGACGGAACTTGAGGTTCCCACGCCTTTTGAG
>JAMOUF010000068.1 GCA_027068245.1 Campylobacterales bacterium
ATGAGGGTTATTGCGATGTGGTAGAGCCAAAAGAGGTGCCAAAAAGAAAGAGGCTGGATACGAAGAGGGGTATGGGGATTTTGCTGCACGCCATAGCCCATATCGAATACAGCGCTATCGATTTGGCTTTGGATGCGGCATACAGATTCAAAAATATGCCGATGGAGTTTTACAGAGATTGGCTTGAGGTGGCGGATGATGAGTGCAGGCACTTTTTGATGATAGATGAGCTTTTAAAGGATGCCGGATACAGGTATGGGGATTTTCCCGTGCATAAAGCCCTGTTTGAGGCCGGTTTGAAAACCGATACGCTCATTGGCCGTATGGCTGTGGTGCCAAGATACCTGGAGGCCAATGGACTCGATGCCAACCCAAAAATCATAGCACGGCTTAAAGGTTTGAACCATCCCTTTTCAAACGAGGTGGCAGCCGCTTTGGAGGTAATTTTGAAAGAGGAGGTGGACCATGTGAGAAAGGGGGACAGGTGGTTCAGGTATGCCTGCGATATGGAGGGAGTGAAGGATATATCCAAAAAGTATTTCGAGATTGTTGAGAGTATATATCCGGGTTCCAAACACTCCAAGGAGTTGAATAAAGAGGCCAGAAAGAGGGCCGGATTTAGCTGTGACGAGCTTAAATGGCTTTCAAAGTCAAAAGTTAGTTGTTGATAAATTTTTTCTCTATTAAATTGCAAAATTAAATATAAAAGATGTAATTAAGTTTTGTTTTAATATAATGAATAAAAACACTCATTAGGAGTCCATTATGAAAAAGATACCGTTGAATTCTATAAAAATCGATAAAGAGGAGCACTCGCAGATAGAAAAAGCGCTTAATTTCGAGAATAAAATCGGTGAGCTCGAGAAAGAGTTCTGCCGCTATATAGGAAACGAGTACTGCATCTCCACATCCAACGAGACAGCCGCTTTGCACCTGGCAATGACTGCGATAGATTTGAAAAGAGGGGACAAGATTCTTTGCAGCGTAAACGCTTATCCAAACGTGCCGGAGGTGGTGAGACATTTTGACGCGGAGCCCATATTCGTCGATATCGATACAGATGATTACAATATCGACCTGGACCATCTGGAGAAGATTTTGGCCAAAAACAGGTCCAAAAAACTAAAAGGGGTCATAGTAAACCATGTGGCCGGACAGCCAACGGACCTTGACAGGCTTTACGATATAGCGCAAAGATACGGTATCTTGGTGGTAGAAGATGCGAACGACGCCATGGGGGCTACTTACAAGGGTAGAAAAATCGGCTCTTTGGAGGCCAATTTCACATCCTTTAGCTTCAATCCCCACAAAATTACCCATGTCTGCAACGGCGGGATGCTCGTTACCAAAGACGAGGAGCTGACCCAAAGGGCGGAGCTTTTAAAAAGTAACGCCATCATAAAGAACCAGTGGGACGAGGAGGGGAGCCTGGGTTATATTTACGATGTGGTGGATATTGGTCTTGAGTATGATATGAGCAGTCTTGAGGCTGCTTTCAACCTGGGACAGCTGAAAAAGGTGGATGAGGGCATAAAAAGGCGCAAAGAGATTGCCTCCATCTACTACAAAGAGCTTCAGGGCACCCCGCATATAACGCTGCCCGTGCAAAAACAGGACCATATATTTACGAAATATATCATCAAAATAGACAAAAACAGGGACTCATTCGCAAGAGAGCTTTACAAAAGGGGCATCGAGACGGGACTGCACTATATCCCACTGCATCTTCTAAGCTACTACAAACAAAAATACAGCCTCAGGGTAAACGACTATCCGGCGGCCCTTAGAAACTATCAGCAGATACTCTCCATCCCTATACATATCAATATGAGCGACGAGGATGTATACTATGTGGTAGAACAGATAAAAGAGGTGGCGAAATCAAGGGTTTGACACACTTTTTCGAGAGGCTCTTCTACAGCCCCTCGGCTATGCAAAGGGTGCTGTCCTACGCTCTTTCCCCCCTCTCGGCACTTTACTGTCTCATATCTTCTTTTGACAAATTGATATGCAAAAACCAAAAGCCTCCCATACCGGTTATATCGGTGGGAAACATAGTCGTAGGAGGCAGCGGAAAGACTCCGCTGGTTGCGGCTTTGGCAAAAAGATATAAAAACTCCTGCGTTGTGCTTAGAGGATACAAAAGGGCATCCAGGGGGCTTTTGGTCGTGAGTAAAAAGGGCAAAATTGTGGAGGATGTGGATAGAAGCGGAGATGAGGCGATGGCTTTGGCTATGGAGTTGGAGGATGGGACGGTAATCGTTAGTGAAGATAGGATGGAGGGTGTGAAAAAGGCGGCCGAGCTTGGATGTGACGTTGTCTTTTTGGACGATGGATTCAGACACTGCATAAAGAAGTTCGACATCCTCATAGATGTAGAAACTCCAAACGGATTCTGTCTGCCTGCCGGGCCCTACAGGCTGCCGAAATTTTTTAAAAAAGAGGCCGATTTGGTAGTGGTGGAGGGACGGGATTTCAAAAGGAGGGTTCATATAAAAAACCCCTCAAAAAAGATGGTCCTTCTAACTTCCATAGCCAACCCCAAAAGGCTTGAGCCATATATACCCAAAAATACCGTAAAATACTCTTTTGAAGACCACCACAGGTTCAGTTACAAAGAGATAAAAGAGATTTATGACAAAGAGCGTCCGGATACGTTTTTGGTGACTATAAAGGATTTTGTGAAGCTCAAAGAGTTTCCTTTTAGCTACTCTTTGCTAAAATTAAGTATGGATATCGATGAGAGTATTTTTGAAAAAATCGACGGATATATAAAGGACTTCTATGCAAAAAAAACTTCAGACGGTCCAGACGCTGCTTGATGCGCTGCCGTTTATAAAAAAATTCCAAAACGAGACCTTCGTCATAAAATACGGCGGCTCCGCCCAGATAGACGAAAACCTCAAACAAAAATTCGCCCAGGACATTTTGCTGCTTTATACCGTGGGTATAAAACCGGTTGTGGTGCATGGCGGCGGAAAGAGGATAACGGAGATTCTAAGCCGGCTTAAAATCGACACAAAGTTCATAGAGGGGCAGAGGGTTACCACGGCAGAGATTATGGAGATAGTGGAGATGGTTCTAAGCGGAGATATAAACAAGGAGATTGTAAGTCTTTTAAACAACCAGGGAGCCAAGGCCATAGGTATCAGCGGCAAGGACGCCAACTTTATGAGAGCCAGGGCGAAAAATTTTGAAAAGTTCGGATATACGGGCGTTATAGAGGAGATTGACCCCTCTGTGGTAAACAAACTTTTAGAAGAGAATTTCGTCCCGGTCATTGCTCCGATTGCCGCCAGCGGGGAGCTGGGACATCCGGGGTTTAACATAAACGCGGATTTTGCCGCAAGCAAGGTGGCCGCGGCCCTGAAGGCCAAAAAGATAATATTCCTTACCGACACGCCGGGGGTTTTGGATAGGGATGGCAGACTGATATCAACGCTTACAAAGGAGAAGATAGAGCTGCTAAA